>JAYUVI010000520.1:0-2108 GCA_043754135.1 Bdellovibrionales bacterium
GGTTTGTAGATCTCTTTCGCCACTTTCACGGGCAGAAGGCGCATTGTTATACTTGGTGGAGTTATTTAGAAAAGGCTCGCGTGGGTAATCGCGGTTGGCGTATCGACTATATATGTGCAACGCCGGGGCTCGTACCTCGATTTAAGTCCTGCGAAATACTAGACGACGTCACGGGTTCTGATCATTGTCCTGTGATAGCTGAATATGTATGATAAAAATCTGTGCGACAGATTTTTCTACTTTTGTTTTTGCAGCAGTTGGTGACGACTCAGGCCTGGGCTCTGTGTGTTACAACCTATATAGCCAACCTTCGCGCCGGCCCCGGGCCTAAACACAAAATCACTTGGACAGTACCTAAATACACGCCACTCGTAGAAGTTCGTAAAACTGCAGGCTGGTATGAAGTCGAAGATATGGATGGCGAGCGCCATTGGGTTTACTCCAGCAATGTTTCACGCAATATGGTTTGCATGGCGGTGAAAGTGCCGACCGCTAAGTTGCGCGAAGGTCCTGGCTCGCAAGGTGCGCTCTCAATGCTGCGACAGGTCGATCGTTACACGCCGTTTAAGCGTATCGATGTGCAAGGTGAATGGGCGCAAGTTGAAGCGAGCTGGGGAGAAACTTATTGGGTGCATGAAAGCAATTTGTGGCGCCCAGTACGGATTTCACGGGTGAGTTTCTAATGTTCTTGAGTTGAACATACCCGTTTCGGTTCACCGCCCGTTCAATTGCGACACTGTTAAAATTAATCAATTTAAGAATTTTTAAGAATATGCTCTTGATTTGCCATACGCGTTGTGTGTAAATAATTCAGTTCCAAATTGGAACTGGCACTGTAAGGGTGCCACATATGTGCAGTAAGTAGCACATAAGGGTAAATGGGCTAAGTCAGGGAGGGGAGACATATGGCTTTATCGAAAGCACTTATAGAAAAATGCAAGAAAGCATTAGTCGAAGCAAAAATGGATATTTTGAACCGCGTTCGCAATGTTCGCCAAGATTTGCATTCGTCAGAAGATGGCAAGCAGGGTGACGAAGGCGACCAAACTGTTCGGGCGCTCGCCGAGAGCGAAGCTTTGAGCAGCAATGAACGCTTGCGCACACAGCTTCTCGAAATTGAAATGGCGCTCGCTCGCATCGAGAGCGGCACTTACGGCGTTTGCGAAGAGACCGAAGAAGTCATCGAGTCAGACCGATTGCTAGCGATCCCGTGGACGCGCTTGAGTATTGAAGGTGCTGAAATTCGCGAATCGATGATGAAGCGCTACGCTCGCTAATTCATTCCTAATAAAAAATCCTCGGAACAATATTCGGCGCCATGTCTTATGGCGCCGATTTTTTTCTCACTAATTACTAACGTGTGAATCTTGTAAAAATTTTATTAAGTATTTCAAACCAATTTATAAGGGGGAGAGATGCGCAACTTGTTTATGTTACTGTCACTCGCGAGTTTACTCGTCGGGTGTAGCCCAAGTGGGATCCCAATCATGGGTCTCGATGATAATAACAACTATTACGAATATATAGTTGAAGATTCTGACTACGCGAGCACGGTGGCCGAACTTACCACTGTCGCCAACACTTCTCTGCAGCCCAGCCTGCAGAATGCGGTAACACAGACCGCCGGCTGGCAATTGCAAACCATCGTTCTCGGTCTGGGTTTGAAAATGGAAGGCGGCGTAGGCCCCATTCTCACCGGAAGTATTCAGCCGCGTTTTCGTTTGGCGTTCTCTAACAGCTCTTCACCGGTCATACCGTAAACTGCGAGGTCAAAATGAATACATATAGAATGATTTTAAATCAGACCGTAATTTTACTTTTTTCTTCAATGGCGTTCGCCGGTGTACCCAAAAGCTGGATCGTTTTGCCCGAGGACCAACCTGAGTCTTCGAAAGTTATAAACTTTTTCGGTTTCGATTCTTTGCGCGCCGATAAGAAAAAAGCCGAAGAAGAGACCGCGCGACTCAAGCTGAATGAAGATATTCAAAAGATCTACGGCTTACACTTGCGCACCTTGAACAGTGCTGAAGGCTTAGCTTTGAATCCGTCAGTGCCGCTCAACCCGGTTGCTGGTCAAGTGCCTTGGCGTATGGTCGCGATGGCGTTTG
>JAYUVI010000521.1:0-4240 GCA_043754135.1 Bdellovibrionales bacterium
TTGAAAAACGCCCGGTGGCTGAAGGCTCCCTGCCATTAGAAGCTGATTTAATCAAAATGACTCGTGCTCGTTTATATTTTCAAATGGGCGACCTCAATAAAGCCGAAGTGACTTATGATCAAGTGCCGCAAGCGTCAGACTACTGGTTAGAGTCTAGGGAAGAAAAAGCTCATATCCATGGTCGGCGCGGTGAATACGCAAAAGCGCTTGAACAATTACAGACTGTGATGTCAGCCCCATTCGAAAAAGTGGTGGGACCAGAACCTTATTTTGTTGCTGCGCTCACGAGTTTACGTATTTGTGACTACACCTCGATTTTTAAAATCAATAGCGACTTTAAAAAGCGATTTGTCCCGCGTGTTGAGAGACTGAAGCAGCTGACCGCACGCAGTCCACTCAACGACAACAAAGTCGAAATGCTACTTTCAAAGTTTAAAATCGGTAAGCTCACAACTTATGAGACAGTTGGTTCACTCGCTTCGTATTTACCACGTAATACGATGCGCGATATTCAACTGCGTGACTTGTCAGTTAAGCAATCGACGCCTTTTCGCAATCGTGCCATAAGCGAACGCATTTATGTTCTCGCCCAACAAGAGCTCAAAGAGATCGAGGAAACTGTTGGCCGGTTACACATTATTGAAGCCGAAGCCATTCAAAATATTTACCTAGCAGAAAATGAACAAGCCGACCGCGAAAAACAGGGTTCCGTTGAGGCTGGCGAAAATCAGATGAAATTCCCTAAGACCGATGAAATTTGGTTAGATGAACTCACGCACTACGCCGTGCAAGTGGAAAAATGCCCAGCAGGTCGCTTGTTAAAAGATCGTCAAAGTAAAACGAAAAGAGCGAGTTTATGAAAAATATTTTTACACGCTTGATATTATTCATCACAGTGGCACAAGCCCTTACCGCTTGTAGTAACGCCAAATCAGATTGGTTGGTGAACCCGCCGGCGAAAGATCAGTCTTTTTCTGAGAACGAAGATCTTACGTTTGATTTGGCGCCCAAAGCGGAAATTTTATTTGTAATCGACAACTCCGGTAGCATGCGCGAGCACATTAAACGCGTGTCAGAGAATATTGATAAATTTGTCGACGCTTTTGCTGACAACAATCCGCTTGAATATAATTTTGCGGTGACATCAGTTTACGATAGTCGCACTTTCGATTCTGGTCGCTATGCCGAAAGTCGGCGTGCTGCCAATAACTTTTATCAATTGGGTCAATTTCGCACAGGCGTAGACGGCCACGAAGCATCGGTAAGTGCCGATGGTGCGAGTCATCTCAATAAGCCATTTCTTTCTTCGAGTGACGAAAACTTAAAAGATCACTTGCGCCGAGCGCTTAAAGTGGGTGTGCAAGAGTGGAATCGTGGTGGGCCACAGTACGAAGAGTCTTTTTCGCCAGTAGCCGCGCTTTACAACTTGGCAGGTTACAGTTTGACGCCAGAACTTTTGGCAGCACAAAAATATTTTTTTCTGGGGGAGAAAAGTTATAAAATTTTATTTTTTGTGACCGATGCCAATGATGCTTCACACATGTCAGCCAGTGAATTTTATCAAGGCTTGGTGAACAAAGCCGCCAATGGGGATGCCGATAAAATCATGGCGTTTGGCGCGATCGTGCCGTCGGATAGCAAGACATGTGTGCGTGACCCAGGTACGCGGTCATTTAAACTTGAAGAGTTGTTGAATCTAACGCGCAAAGGGTATGAGGAATCGAATATAGTTTCTCTTTGCGAAGATTTTGGTGAGAAGTTGGCGATATTCGGGCGTTCTGTGCGCACAAGAACTTTAGCAAAAAATATTCCACTCAAGAATGGCGTGCCGGTTATTAATGGAGATCCTGATGAAACTCTGCGCGTTTTTTACGGTCGGCAAGAAATACCGCCCGAAATCAATGCTGATGTTATCGGTTATCGTTACAATCCAGAAACAAACTCAGTGTGGTTAAACCCGAATTTTAAATACGATGTGAAATCTGGCGCTAAGCTTTGTGTGCAATACACGGCGCTTTCATCGCGCGGCACAAGCACGGGTCTGGGCGCAAAACATAAATGTCAGTGAATGCCATAAGGGAAAACTAAGGCATTCGGTAAATAAAAAAACCTCGAGAACGAATCTCGAGGCCTAAAATATTTGAATAATAAGAACAAAGTTTAAATTAAACCCATCCAAGCAATTGCGATTACAGAAGCAACCACCCAGAATGAGTTAGACCATTCTTGTACTTGTACCATCATATAATGACCTCTCATAGATCAACCCAACAGCTTCAAAGCGAGTTGTTGCGCTTGGTTCGCTTGGCCTAGCACTGAAATACCAGCTTGCTTTAAGATGGAATTTCTCGTGAGCTCGGCGCTTTCAGCCGCAATGTCGGCATCGCGAATACGAGAATTCGCAGCTGACAAGTTTTCATTCGCCACGAGCAAGTTGTTAACCGTCGATGTTAAACGATTTTGCATAGCGCCGAAATTCGCGCGCATTGCATTTATCGAAATCATCGCGTCATCAACAGTTGCTAAACTGTTTTGCGCCTGTTCTTTTGACGCCACAGCGTCGGCCATAATGCCGAGTGCATCGAGTGTCGCGTTGGCTGCAGCAGTGTTGAACGAGATGCGATCTTTAAATGGGTCATTATGAATGCCCACTTGAATATCCATTATACCGCCAGTGCCATTTAACAGGTCGTAGCCGTTAAACGTAGTCACTTCAGAAATTCGCTGAATCTCTGATTTGAGCTGCTGATACTCGACATCGAGAAATTTTCTCTCGGTGTCGCCGATAGTATCAGAAGCTGCTTGCACGCCCAATTCGCGTAAACGAATCAGCATGTTGGAAACTTCGTTCAATCCGCCCTCAGCGACTTGCACGAGTGAAATACCGTCATTTGAGTTGCGATTCGCCTGACCCAAACCACGGATTTGCGCGCGTAAGTTTTCACTGATCGCGAGACCGGCAGCATCATCTGCTGCTTGATTGATGCGATACCCGCTCGATAATCGCGCTAAGCTTTGATCCATAGCTCGCGACGTACCGGTCAGGTTACGTTGTGCATTTAACGACGCAACATTCGTCGTAATAACGAGTGCCATACAGAGAACCTCCTTGTGTAATGGCACATCCTCCTGATGTTCGAGCACCAACCGTGGTGCCCGGGGCACATACTGTACCCTTTGTGTGAGACAAAATTATTTTCATCTCGATATTTATTAATCGGCAAAAATTGCCGCGGTTGTGAGACCAGATTTAGAAATTTATTTTCTTAAAAGTTTTTATTGAGAGGGGAGTACAAAGGTTTTTCAAAAATATTCGCCGCAAGTTTCATTAACCAATGAGGTGGCCGCCTCTTTCGAAGCGGCTCCTCGGCAGGAAACCACGGTCTTTTATTCAGTATCCACACCGATGTTCGCCATCGGGGCAAGTCAACGAGGGTGTACTCGTGACTTGAGTGAGCTAAAGGTCATCGGACCATTAGCCTTTCTCATTTGTGACCGAAATCACTTATGAGAAAGTCTTGTTCAAGAGACCCAGGGCGACTTGTGACGTTTGATTCGCTTGTGCGAGTACCGATGTGCCAGCGTTCAAAAGAACGTTGTTCATCGTCATCTCTGCAGTTTCTTCGGCAATATCCACATCGCGGATACGGCTATTGGCTGCAGCCATGTTTTCTACACTCACAGCGAGATTGTTCATCGTTGATTGTAAACGGTTTTGGACTGCTCCAAAATCCGCTCTCATCGCCGATACACTCACAATCGCTGAATCGATCGCTGATAAACTGTTCTGAGCAGATGCTTTATCAGATACACTGGTGAGGTTAATCCCCAATGCAGCTGCGTTGGCATCAGCCTTCGAAGCGTCGAAACTTAATCTATCTATGTTCGGATCATTCCTTGTGCCGACTTGGAAGTCGAGAATGGATCCTGTTCCGCTTATGAGCAACGTACCGTTAAATTCAGTACCGTCGGCAATACGATCCACCTCTGAAACGAGCTGATCATACTCCACATTGAGAAACTGTCTCTCAACTGGGCCTATGGTGTCTGAAGCTGACTGTACGGCGAGTTCTCGTAAGCGAATCATGATGGAGCTGATCTCGTTCAAACTGCCTTCCGCAACTTGAATCAGAGATACACCATCAGCTGCGTTACGCGAGGCTTGCTTCAAGCCGCGGATCTGCGCCTTTAGGTTTTCTGAAATCGCTAAACCAGCTGCATCATCGCCCGCACGGTTAAT
>JAYUVI010000522.1:0-2287 GCA_043754135.1 Bdellovibrionales bacterium
CTAGGTATTCGTTGTACTCTTGGTCGGGAGAATCAATAAAAATACCTAGGTCTTGTGCTAATTTTTTAACATCACCCTGTTGCACGCTCAGATCAGAGCTTTCACGCAAGTTCGATTCACACAAACCCAGCAGAATGACTTTTTTCACATTCACATTCAAAGCTGAATCAAAATTGCCGCACCAAATACCATCTTCACAGCCCGCGGCGACTTTAATTTCAGATTTGGCGATAAGGCCCGACAAATAAGCCACCCACGAAGAAAGTTTTAACCGAAAACCCTTCGGGCACTCGAGTATAAACTCAGCAGCCACGCGCTCTAACCCGCGAACGTCATCACCATAAAGAGGCAACGCCCACGCCAAAAACTCATCTCGTGAAATTAAATCTTCTTTGCCAAAATTAAAATTGAATAATTCACGCACTTGATTTTCGCGCTCGAGATCTTGCTCATCATAAACATGACTGAAAAGTTGCTGAAATTTTTCAAACTTTACTTTGGGCTCTGCCACGTCTTCATAAGCGACTGACTCTAAATGCCCGCTTTCAATGTCGCGGCTCTCCACTTTTAAACGGGCGAGCCAACGACTCACGCTAGGCCAAGAGGCCACCGATGACACAACGTCTTTATGAACGGGCAATCCTTCTTTAGCCAAATAAGGCTCAAGGGCAAACCAATAAGATTCAATGTCGGCAGCGAAAACACCGACTTCACGCAAGGGCACACCGGCATCGAGCCACTGACGTAATTGCGCCACAGCTGATTTCACTTCAGCAATTTGGGTTGTGAAGCGATGACAGAAAATCGGTCGCTCAATGGCGCCCAGTGAATTGTCATTTAGCGCAAGGCCCGACAAGACTTCGTACGGCCATAAAGTGCCGCGATAACGCGAAATCCATTTACCGCCAGGTGAAAACAAATTCACATTCTGCTGACGAGCCACACTTCTCAAAAGCTCAACTTCGCTACCAACAAGTTCGGGACCGACGTCAACAAACAGTTCACGCGGCCATAAAACATCGCCGTCTTCAACGTGCGCCGATAAAAAAGCACTCACCCATTGCGGCGCTAAAATTTTTTCTTCACAGAAATAAGCCCACGCCTCGCATGATAATTCAAACCAGTGTCCCCAACGCATCAAAGCCTCGGGGTTTTCCCGCAACCACTCACGCACGCGTTCACTTAAGTCTTCGCGCACTAACACCGGCAGAAATTCACCTATGTATTGTACGAGCGTGCGCGACGTACCCGGGTGCCGAGCCCATGCGAGATCGCGCGCTCGTAACCACTCCCCTAATAGAACCGAAACAAATTGTGACGACGCTAATTCAAAATCAGGATGCTTTTGGCGTAAAATTTTTCGCCATAACTCACTCGCGCGCAAGACAGCATCTTCGGGTAAGCATGAAACTTCTTTCAACAACTCGCTCTGAATATAATGTTTAGTCTTAAGATCGGCGACTACCCAAGTTTGAGTGTCGATATTGAAGGTCGAAATAACTTTGAATTTCTCTTGGGCGTCGGCAAGAGTCAGAATTTTAAACATCTCGAGACTATAACTGATCTAAAATCATTTTAAACCATCAGATGCAAGGCGACAGGTCGGCTTTAAAATTAAATTTTACCGGCGCTGCTTTTTAGCGCGTTTTTTGCCGCCCGACGAAGAATTTTTACCACCACCACCGCTACCACCCTTACCATCTTTACTACTCCCGCTCCCCCCGCCGCCCAAGCCAAGATCTAAACCTAAACGCATGGTGAGTTGGACCATAAAACGACGGCTCTCGAATTGCCCGGGGTAACCGCCCAATTCCGTACCCCATGAAGCGGCATCGATTTGAAATAAACCAAAATCAAGTCCGCCGCCGTAGGTAAAATAACCTTGATACAAACCTACACGCGCCGTAATCAATGGCAAATCGAGTTCTACACCGACGTGAATTTTTTTGCCGATTTGTTCTACGTCATTGTTGAGGTGGCGAAATTCAACGACTGGGGCAAAACTAATAAATGGTAAATCCACCATAATGCCAGCACCAAGGGTCATGTCAGAAGGTTCTGACGGAGGCGCAGGTTCACCTTCAGCCGCACTGAACTTGGTGTTACCTATATTCTTCCACACAAATGAAACTGTCGGTTGTACTGGCGTGGGAAAAGTAAAATTAATTCCCATATCGAAAGCGTACCCCTTACCCACAGTCGCAGTGACCTCGTCAAAAATTACATCCGGAGTAGAACCGCCCGAGACAATATCGGCAATAGTTTGTGCACCGTAGGTTTTGCGCAC
>JAYUVI010000523.1:0-2363 GCA_043754135.1 Bdellovibrionales bacterium
CCACTTGAATCACAAGGCGGCCGCTGACTTCTTCGGTGCTCACCAAAATCGAAGTGTTCTCGGGGCTATATTTAATCGCATTTTCAATTAGGTTAGTGAAAACCTGACGAATCAAATCTTCATCAACCTTCACGCTAAAAATCGGTTCAAACTCAGTCACTATTGATATATTTTTATGTTGTGCGAGATACAATAATTTTTGAATCACTTGGTTGAGGAGCGCATTGATATCTTTCGATTTCAAATGCAGTTTAATTTCCTTACTCTCAATACGGCCGATATTCAAAATAGAACCCACAAACTCAGTCAGCTCTTCAGACGATTCGCCGATTTTTTTCAACGCCTCAATTTGCTTCGCACTCAGTGGTGTTTGGTCGTGCAACACGACTTCAGTCATACCTTGAATGCGGGCCAGCGGCGTTTTCAAATCGTGCGACATCATTCGCAGAAAGTTCGATTTCAACTCTTCAACTTGCGTGAGTAGGGTGTTGCGCTGGTAGTACTCCCAGCTGCGACGATTTTCGATGATCAAACGGTACGGAATAAAAAAGTAATAACAAATAAAAATGGCTAAAAATGGATGCGCCATATCTAGCCACACGCCGGCCGAAATAAATAAACTCCATGAAATTAAACAGAACGTAAAAATTGAAATACCGAGAATCAACAGGCCTCGCGATGGGCGCAACGAAAGCACAACAAACACAGTTAAAATCGAAATTACGCAGGTGATAAGGACATTGAGCCATAACGGTGTGCTGATCGGCGCATTATTTAAAAGCAAAGTGTCGAGCATGTTGGCGTGCAATTCACTGCGAGTCATAGCCAAGACATCTTTTGAGTAAGGCGTGAGAACATAATCATTGGCGTCTGAACGCGTGTCGCGACCTACGATTACAAATTTATCTTTAAAAACATTGAGCGGCACGCGGCCGTCAGCCACATCAAGAAAGCTGAATGTTGGGTAGGTGCCGGTTGGGCGATAATTAATATAAACTTGGCTCGTGCGCTTGAGTGGGAAGACGCCCGTGTAATCTTCATCGTGGTGAAGACCATTGATTTCAGAGGCGAGCATCATATGCAGGAGTGGTTTCTTCTCGAGCGACAGAATCATACGGCGGCTCACCCCGTATTTGGTGTAGCCGTGACTGTCAGAAGTCTTCGGCCCCGAAATCACTAAAATATCTTGTAACGGCGGCAACAGTTTGAACTCTTCGTCTAAACCAATCTCGGGTAACTTGCGGTCTTCAGCCACGATGAACGGCATGGCCTTAGTGGCTTCAGCTAATTTTTCGAGCTCCTCGTACGAGCCGATGATTTCAGAAAAATCTTGAGTGTAAATGACCTTGTGTGGGTCGGCCGCGCCAAGCTGCTTGAGTAGCGGGATGTAATCTGTCGCCTCAGGTAAACGCTTTAGCGTCTCTTGCGTTTTTAAATCGATATTAATAAGTACGATTTTATTTGAAGTGGCGGGTGTAGGTCTGAACTGAACACGCACATCATAGAAAAGGGATTCAATGTAATCGAGTTGAATCTGGCAAATAAAAAACGCGATCCCAATCGCCAAAAATATACGAAGTCCAGCATATAGAATTCGTCGTTTTGAATGTGTTTTCTTCGGGTCGCGCTCCATAGTTCCTAACTGTTCGGGCAGCGTTTAAAGCTCGGGGCAACTCCCGACGGCTTTTCTGCCCTTTTTCGATAAATTTTCTATCGTCTGCGTTGTTGCAGGATTTTTAACCTCTGAGCTCTTCACGAGCTTCTTAATATTCTGTTTCATCTATCTTCCCCCCTGTTATTGTGTTTACTTTCTAACTGTAGCTCCCTTGCATAAAATCTGCGTAGTACGAAATCATTTCAGCAGCAATGTGACGCGTGCGTTTACAATACTTCGGGTCTTTGCTGTGGCGATCACCCGAATAATTTTTGTGCACAGCCATGCAGCCCCCGCCGCATAAATAACGCGCCCAACATGTGTCACAGTGATTGGCTTCAATCAGCGTGGCTTGGTAAGGCTGCAATTTATCGGCGTTCAAAGTTGTAAGCGTTCCCATCTTCTCGTCAGCATCGTTCATAAACCAGTTGCACGTGTAGAGGTCGCCTTTTGTGTCAGTTTGTAAAAGTGACTTGCCGGCACCGCAGTGTGAATGGTGACGCGTTTTCGAAACTACACGTGAAAGCGGAGTGGTGAACTGACGAATACGACCTAGCTCTTGAAGGCCGCCCGCTTGGTAGGCGAGTTTAGCAACTTTTGACATTTCGGCGATGTACTGATCATTCAATTCTTCGCCGCGTTGGGTTTCGTTCGCGTCAGTCGATTTTTCGTTGTTGCTATAAACGAAATTCATTTCCCCCCAGTCGGC
>JAYUVI010000524.1:0-8983 GCA_043754135.1 Bdellovibrionales bacterium
TTAGGTATGAATTTGTCGATGTCGCCTGAGTTTAAGCTTTCGACGCAAAAGTATCGCCGCGGTAAAGTTTTAGGCGCTCAAGATTTAATTGAGCTCGAAGCCAAGGGTCAAGAGTATGCGCGATACCGCGATGTGGATGGAGACGGGATTGGTTATCGCACACTGCCCGGCACGCCGCATATGAAAGCCGCATTTTTCACACGCGGCACCGGGCATACGGAAAAAGCGACGTATTCAGAAGACGCCGCGACGTTTGCAGCGCAACTTGATCGTTTGAAGAAGAAAATGCAATTGGCTATCGCCAAGTTGCCAGCTCCGGTTTTGAGTCTGCACGGTAAGCCTGTTGACACTTTAATTGTGGCCTTTGGCTCGAGTGATGCGGCTATCGCTGAAACTCGCGCCGTGCTCGCGGCGTCGCAAGATCTACCTACTGACTATTTGCGTTTACGTGCCTGGCCAGTATCTGCTAGCGTCGGGACCACATTTAAGAAATATAAAAAGATTTTTATTATCGAGCAAAATCGCGATCAACAAATGCGAGGCTTGCTGACTGAGAAATTTTTTACTGAGGCTCTCAAATTTCAATCCGTGCTCTCTTACGATGGTTTACCGCTTTCAGCTGAATTCGTTGTACGCGAAATTCAGCGACTGAATAGTGACACAAAAAACGGCGGGGGCGGCCATGCCTAATCACATAGGTTTAGAAATTAAAGATTACTCAGGCGGTAAATCGACTTTGTGTACCGGCTGCGGTCATGACAGCGTCACTCAGCATATTCTCAATGCTTATTTTAAGTCCGGCGTGCACCCACATAATGTGGTGAAACTTTCGGGTATTGGCTGCTCGTCAAAAACGACAGCGTACTTTATGAATGCCTCACATGGTTTCAACTCGATTCACGGGCGCATGGCCGCTGTGGCGACAGGGGCGAAACTCGCCAATCAAAACTTAAAAATAATTGGCATCTCAGGCGATGGCGACACCGCGAGTATTGGTCTCGGCGGTTTTGTACATTTGATTCGACGAAACGTGCCGATGGTTTACATCATCGAAAACAACGGCGTGTATGGTTTAACAAAAGGCCAATTTTCAGCAACGGCGGATAATGAGTCTCTTCGCAAGTCTTCACACGAAGCCAATCCGTTTCAAGCGATTGACATTTGCGCTTTGGCCATTGAATCCGGTTGCGAATTTGTGGCGCGATCTTTTTCGGGAGATGGCAAGCAACTCGTGGCGCTGATTCAAGCCGCTATCGAGCATAGCGGCACAGCGGTGATCGATGTGATTTCACCTTGCATCACCTACGCCAATCATGAAGGCTCGACAAAAAGTTACGACTACGTACGCGAGCACAAAGTGGCGCTGCAAGATTTAAGTTTTATTTCTGAAGCCTCAGCGCCGCAGGTTCAATACGGCGAAGGGGAAAGTATTGAAATTATCATGGCGAGCGGTGCCCGCTTGGTGCTGCGTAAGTTAGCCGCTGGCGCAAATCCGGTTGGCGCGGTGACTATTGCCCATCGAGCTGGCGCGGCTGCGCCTTTACACGATTTAAAAAATGCGGCGGCGGCCATCACACTTTTACATGAACACCGCGAGCGCGGCGAAATCTTGACTGGGCTTTTTTATCACAATCAAAATCGCCCGCCACTCCCGCAATTGCTGAAACTGCCACAGCGGTCTCTCGCTTCATTGAATGAGACAGATCTAGCTATCGATACTGACAAATTTATGCGCGCTCTGTCGTTGTATAAATGAATCAACAGCGACGTTTGTAAAGCATGATTAAGCCTTGAATATAAGGACTCGAATAAATTTTCACACGGTTGCTCGAGTAACTTTCTATTCGGCGTACTTTCGTCAGCTCCGTGCAATCGTAGGAAGCGAGAGGCAACCACCTCTCTAAGCCCAGCACATACGCGGGGTCACCGACTTTACGTAGATCAACACCTTTAAGCATAATGGGCTCAAGATGCGAAAAAATTTTTGTCGGATTATACAAGGCCTGTGCATGAAAAGTTTTAAGCAAGCCTTTCATCACAGTACTATTCACATACTGGCCCTTCCTAGCTTCAGTTAAAAAGTTAACTACAAGGGAGGCATGGCTCGTGTCTTCAGCACGACCATCGGGCATATATCGCCAAATAAGTCGCCCACCAGTATCATCATCAGTGTCAAGTTCGGGCAAAACGGAATTGAGTGCTGTATCAAGATTGCTCTCTGATTTCTCGTAGTACGTGCGCCAGTTTTTATGATAACCAGAGCTCACTTTTGCCAGAGTCGATGTGGGCTGGTCAAAAAATCGTACAAGTTCGAGCGCCAAATGGCCGCCAGCTGCCGCCATATTGAGGGGCGCATGTCGGTGGGCCAAATCGTTGATCACATCACACTTGTGCGGGAGCTTGGCAACAATGTAACGAGTTTTGCCTTTTTCAGTCGTAGTCTGATAATTAAAATAATTTAGCCCATTATAGGCGGCGCCCACAATATTGGTAATCTGTTGGGCCTGCTTTGAGGTCAACGATCGCGAATGCCGGTGAAGGTATTCACGCGTGCCCGCGATGATGGGCGCCCATATAAACCCGTGATGCACCAAAAATGCGGCTTGAGCGCCGCACGAATATTTTGTCGTCAGTAGCACGTGAGCTTTTTTACCAGTAAAGGCGTCGGTAACATTACGCTCGATCGATGTTTGTGCCACTAATTTGTCGCCCATACGCATGAGCACTTCGAGATATTCGGGGTCGTTAGTTAAACGGTAAGCCAGCAGTATCTTTTCAAAATAAGAAGCCACTGACCAGGGCGCAGTAGACACCGCGATTTTACGAAACATTTTTTTAAATGCTTTTGGTGAACCAAAGCCATCTGGCAAAATATCGCGATTTCGCGATTCACTGGACTTCGGAGGCTTGACGGGCTTGGGAGGGGCTTCAGGCTTAATTGGCTCAGGCGTAATGATTTCAGGGCCCTCGCCCTCACCTACTGAGTCTGGCGGCAAACCTTGATTGCCTTCGGCAATAGTGGCGCCACCGCCAGAAGGAGCTGAGTTTTTATCTCCGCAATTTTGAAATGCTAACAGGGTCAAAGACGCCCCAAGTAGCAGCATAAATCGCTTCTGTCGCAGTATTTTGGTACTTCGCTGTCTCAAAATAAGACCCTTTACCTTTATAAATCTCTTTTACGTTTAAAATTGCAAGTGCGGGGCCACAGCTTTTAAAGCTAGGCACGCGTATGCGTGCCGGAGGGGCATTTTTAACAAGCGAGTGTCTATTAGATTTTAAACAAGTATCAAAGAAATCGACGGTCTTCAAAACGTCTTAGATGTCGCCGTCTCAATTTGAGACAGCTTAAGTGAATTCAAAAAACTTACAGCAAGGCGCGCTTAACGTCTTCTTCGCCGCACAAGGTGCGCATCAAAGAGTAATCAAAACTCACATTGCGCAAGCCGCACTTCATAATGATTTCGTCCATAATTTTATTGAGCTGCGAGAGGTGCTTTTCATGCACGTAAATCTGGTAGCTCTGCTTTTCACCTAAATAGAGCTCATGTAACGCTTGATACAAGTTTCGGGTGTCGGCGATTTTGGCATCGTCGATCACTATTCTATTTTTCTCGATTGTCGTTGTCATTTGCTGCCCCCAATAATTCTCGCACTTCAGTTTCTGTTAATGCAATCTTCTTCACCGACTGCGGTATCACCAAAATACAGTCATCTCCCGCTATAGTACCAATCACAGACTCGGCGTTAAAATCGATATGCCTCGCAATCAACGATGCCGACCCCGGTTTAGTCGAAACTACGATCACAGTTTCGTTCGCCACGATATCAATAACTAAATCGACAATAGTTGCATCGACCGATGGCAAAGAGTCATCAGCCGGCAACACATAGTAAGCCTCGCGCGCCTCGTTGTAAGCACGAACAGCGCCCAATTTTTTCAGCGCTCGCGAGACTGTCGATTGCGTGACATCAAAGCCCTGCTTCGCCAGTTCATTGCGCAGTTCTTCTTGCCCGCCCGTAAAAGTGTTCAGCAGTAACAGCCGCATCGCCTCGACCACCGAACTGCTCTTGTTTTTCTCCATAACTCCTGCTCTCTTGCATCAAGCCTATCAGTAATGCCTTCTGCGCGTGCAAACGATTTTCACTTTGCTTAAATATCAACGAGCGCTCAACTGAATCAGGCAAGGTTTGTGAAATCTCTTGGCCTCTGACCATGGGCATACAGTGCATGACTTGTGCTTTCGCTCCTGCAGCCGCTAGTAATTCTTCGTTCACCTGAAAACCGACAAAAGCTTTATCGCGATCAGCCGCTTCTTTTTCAAAGCCCATGCTTGTCCACACATCGGTGTAAATGACATCAGCCCCGCGCACCGCTTGATATGGATCGGTAAAACCTTGGACATCTGCTTCGCCCTTGTATCTCGCTAGCAGATGCGCCTCCGGACCATAATTTTGTGGGCAAGCGTAAGTCAAAACCAAACCGGTTTTTTCTAAGATGGGGAAGAAGCTTTGTAAAATATTATTACCGTCACCGATGTAAGCCACTCTTACACCCTTCAGCGTGCCGAAGTGTTCTTGAATGGTCAAAAGATCAGCTAATATTTGGCACGGGTGAAAATGGTCAGACAAACCATTAATGACAGGGATTGTCGCCGCATTAGCCATCCGCTGAATGGTGGCGTCTTCGAAAGTGCGAATCATAATGCCATGGCAATAGCCCGAAAGTACGCGCGCTAAGTCTTCAGGCTCTTCTTGTTTACGAGTGGCGCCGACACTTTCAATGACTGAGCCGCCCAGCTCTTGCATGGCCACCGTAAAGCTCATACGCGTGCGGAGTGACGGCTTGTCAAATAACAGCGCAAGTGTTTGCCCTTGCAAAAGCTGACGACCTAAACCAGAGCGGCGTTGGCGTTTAAGTTCACCCGCTAATAATAAAATCTCAGCTATTTCATCGGGGCTGAATTCTTCACCGGTGAGAACGTGTTTTGTTTTGAATTGAATCATTTGTTCCTTCTTATGCCCACTGTGCTTGGCAGATTGTACCAACACCTTTGTTTGTGAAAACTTCTTCAATAAGCGAATGCGGTCTCGAGCCGTTCACAATGTGCACCTGTTGCACGCCGCTGTCTAAGGCCTCAAGTATAGTTTTGACCTTGGTGTACATACCACCGGTGACTGTGCGGCTCTCGAGTAAATGTTTAAGCCCAACGCGATCGACAGATGAAATCAACTGCCCTTCGGCGTTTAGAATACCGTCTTCGTCAGTCAAATAAATAACTTTGCTTATACCTAAAGCAGTCGCCAGCGCCATACAAACATTGTCAGCATTAATGTTGAGCGGGAAGCCATCAATGGTCGCCCCAACACTTGAAATCACAGGTATATAACCTTGGTTCGATTTTTTCTGGCCCTCGAGAAAATTTTCGATAACTTCGACATTTACCGATTCAATTTTACCCACTTCACCTAATTTTTCATCAAGACGTGAACAAGTCATGAGTTGACCATCTACTCCCGAAAGACCCACCGCTTTCACACCGTGAGCGTTCAACCAGCGCACCAAATTTTTATTCACTTGGCCACATAACACTTCTTCAACCACGCCCATCATTTCTTTCGAAGTCACGCGTTGACCGTCTGAAAAAGACCACTCAATGCCTCGCTGCTCGAGAGCCTTGTTAATCGCTTTGCCACCACCGTGAACAAGCACAAGCGAAATACCGCTCGCTCTGAGTAAGCTTAAATCATTGCAAAGTTTTTTTACGAGATCAGGGTTTTCTAAAGGCGCGCCACCAATTTTAATTAACATTTTCTGGCCGCAAAAGCGTTTTACGTACTCGAGAGTATCAAGCACTAACGCGGTTACATTGTGTTGAAATAATTCTTCAGTTTTCAATTTTTCATTCACCTTTCTAATCTATTGCAAGCGCTTGCTTTTCATTGAGTCGCCCATCGCGCGCCATGCTCACCAATTCTTAGCTCGTGTATTCAGCGTTGATCTGCACATACTTTTGCGAAAGATCACAGCCCCATGCCTTCGCCGAAAAATCGCCTACACCTAAATCAATAAAAATTTTGACTTCATCTTTTTTAAGCTTGGCACTCAAATCTTTAAGATCGATCACTTGCACTTCGCCTTTTGTGATCAGCGCCACATCTTGCATAGACAAATTCATTCGATCAAAGGCTTCAGCTGGCACTTGCTCACCGCCCAAACGACCCACAAGACGGCCCCAGTTGGGGTCACGACCGTGAACGGCCGATTTAATCAGCGGGCTCACTGTAATACTGCGCGCCCACTTAGCCGCCTCTTTTTGCGAAGGAGCACCGGTCAACTCCACTTCAATAATTTTCGTGGCGCCTTCGCCGTCACGAGCAATGCTTTTCGCTAAAACTTCAGCGACCTTTTGCAGCTCTTGGTAAAACTTTGTATGGTCATCGTCGTTTTGCAAACTCACACCCGACTGACCATTGGCCAAAAAGTAAACCGTGTCGTTAGTTGAAGGTTCGCCATCAACGCTGATCATGTTGAAAGTTTTATCAACTGCTTTCACAAGCAGCGTATGAGCCACTCCCTTATCTAATTTTAAATCTGTAAGTAAGTAGCCGAGCATGGTCGCCATATTGGGGTGAATCATACCCGAACCTTTAGCAATACCGGTGATGCGCACTTCGCCTTGTTCTAATTTTACCGTCGTCGTCACCGTTTTCGGTACAAGATCAGTTGTAATAATCGCATTGGCAAACTGATCAGCCATATCCGTTTGAGCTTGCACGAGTGCCGGCACGATCGCTGTAATTTTGTCGACCTGCACACGTTGACCAATGACACCTGTTGAAGCAGTGAGCACTTGCGAAGTTTCAATGCCCATTTCTTTCGCGACAGCAGCCGCCATAGCGAGATTGTCTTCTGCTCCCGTTTTGCCCACTGAAGTATTGGCCTGACCACTGTTGGTGATCAGCGCCTGAATATTATCGCTCGGCAAAAGTGCTTTACAATATTTCACGTGTTCACCCAAGCAAGTACTTTGCGTGAAAACCGCAGTGGCCACACAGGGCACTTCGCTTACTAGTAAACCCACGTCAGGGCGGTAGCGGCGCACGCCACTGTTTAAACCGCTAGCAAAAAAACCTTTAGGCAAAAGTGTGCGGGCGATGCCTGGTCCGAATGTCATAGTAAATCCTCCAAAGCCGTGGTCACCGGCAGTTCATGAAGAGCGTTCCAATTTTCTAAGGCCTGACTGGCCGCGCCCTTCATTAAATTGTCGATGCACGAAAATAAAAATAGCTGCTCACCCACCACGCGATACGAAATATGCGTGCGTGCTGAACCCACCACTTGGTTGAGCTTGAGTAGGTTTGGTGCAGTATCTAGCGATTGAAATTTCACAAGCGGGTAAGTTTCATATGCTTCGTTGTAGGCCGCCGCGATTTCATTTTCAGTGGCATAAGTTTTTGCGTATATCGCCGAAATTATACCGCGCTTGAATGGCATCAGGTGAGGAGTGAAAAAGGGCTGCGTCTTAACTGAAGAAAACTTTTGTAAATAAGCAATCATCTCAGGCAAGTGCTGATGCGTGCCCACTTTATATGGGAGACAATTATCGGCCACTTCGCTAGAGAGCAACTCGGTCTTCGCTGATTTGCCGGCACCGGTGGTTCCTGATTTAGCGTCAATGACGATTGTATCCGCATCTATTAATTTGTTTTTCAAAAGCGGCAGCAAAGCCATTTGCACACTCGTCGCATAACAGCCGGGGTTCGCTACTCGCTTCGAAGTTTCTTTTTGCCAAGGTTGTAAACCATATGTGAAATCGTCATGGCCAAGGCGAAAAGCACCGCTTAAATCAATGACGGTCACATTTTTATTTTTAATTTTCGGTATGAGTTCTTGTGAAACCTCAATTGGAGTCGCGAAAAAAATAGTATCGAATTTTTCAGCCTCACTTGCGAGATTTTCAATGTTAAGAACCGCAACATCAGGCGCTGACGGTAAGAATTCCGTTAGCTTTTGCTCAGGCGATCGCGAGAAACATGCCGCCAACTCCATGTGAGGGTGCGCCAAAATAAGTTTGCATAATTCAATACCCGAATAACCTGACCAACCCACAACCGCCACTGGGCTTGTATTTACGAGTTTTTTAGAGGTTTTTAGGGTCTGCATACTCAGTCATCCTTATGGCATAAAAACGCGTACATCGCGTTTGAATACAGTATTCATGCATTTTTATGCGGAATACAAGCATTTTTATGTTGAAATGCGCATAAGGTATGAATATATCTAAATTCAAATACTCGGACAGACGGAGGTCCCCAAAAATGACAACGACAAATTCTGCAGTCAGCGCACCGAAACAAAAAATACTACTCGCGTTTTCTGGCGGCTTAGACACATCGGCCATCGTGCCTTGGCTCATTGAAAAATATAATGCTGAAGTGATTGCCTACTGTGCCGACCTCGGCAACGCCCCAGATGAAAAACAACTCTCGGCTTGGGCGAAAAGATTAGGCGTCAGCCAGTTTATTTTTGAAGATCTAAAAGAAAAATTTACGAAAGACTTTGTTTACCCGGCAATCAAAGCCGGCGCCATTTATCAAGACGATTATTTGCTGGGCACGGCACTCGCGCGACCATTGATCTCTGAGCGCACAGCTTATTTTGCTAAAAAATTAGGTTGTACGGCTATCTCTCACGGCGCCACAGGTAAAGGCAACGACCAATTGCGCTTCGAAAAATCATGGGCGTACTTGATACCAGAAATCCCCGTGATTGCGCCGTGGAAGATCTGGGCCTACACCGGTCGCCAAGATTTGATTCAATATTTGCAGAGCAAAGGTATTGAATTTGATAACCAAGAGAAAAAATACAGCATCGACGTGAACCTACTCCACCGCTCCTGCGAAGGCGGCATTTTAGAGAACATTGGCGCGGCCTACAAACAAGAAGAAATTTACAGCTGGGTCGCCACTTCGAAAGCTCTTA
>JAYUVI010000525.1:0-4733 GCA_043754135.1 Bdellovibrionales bacterium
CCAATGTAGAAAAGTTCTACGCGAATCGCGAGGGCTTACTCGCAATCATCAAAAAAATTGATGAGATTATTGAGCGCTCTAATGATGCCAGCGACAAAACTCAGCATGTGAGTGATCAAGACAAGCGGACGATCATCGGGGAGTTGAGTTACAAAACTGAACTCGTGAACCGCATCCTTGAACAAGATTTGCGAATTCTTTCGGCTATCGAAGTGGCTAAGACTCAAATTATTCGTGAACTCAAGCGTGTGCAGTCCGCCAATAAAGTTATGAACTCAATAAAATCACCCAAAACCACTGGTCGACTTGACGAAGAAGCCTAGGCCGCGACCGGTCGTCTCGACTTAGATCAAGACAAATAACTGACGTCTAAAAATACGTCAGTCGAAATCTTGACTGCTTTTCGCTCCCACATCGCACTCGTTCTTGCTCATCATTGGCATCAGAGTTGCTGTTTTCCCCTCTAGAGGGGGAGTGTGTTATGTCTAGACTTGAGTCCGATAAGCCAAAGCGTTTTGAGATCGTTGTCGAAAACCAGCCTGAGAAAAATCAGAATTCCAGTTTAACGGCAGTCCCATTCTCGCTCAGAAAACAGGCGATTGCCCAGTTCGACAGTGAGTTTATTCTGAGTGAAGCGCAGAGTCGCGAGGCGCGCTTTGAACTTGAGAAGCAACAGAGCCCTGAAATCATCGATGTCTTAATCAACGCGAAAAGTTTGTTCGATAAAAAAGAAATTCAATTAGCACAAAACTTATACCGCACGGTGATTAAGGCCAATCCTAAAAATGAACTTGCGCTACGTGGAGCGGCTGAGTGTGCGAAGGCTTTTGGTAAACATGAAGAAGCTTTGGTGCTACTTAAAAATCTGGTCGAGAACAGCAGCTCGTCTGAGAACCACAGATTATTGGGCGATCAACTCTATGCCATGACTTATCTTGAAGATGCTATCGAAGCCTATATGCACGCGCTGCAAGATTTTGACCTTAAGCCTGAAAACTTTTTTAATATCTTTAAGAACATGGGCAATATCTTTTTGCGCCTGGGCGATGCCGACGGTGCTGAAGAGTTTTACAACAAAGCCTACACCATCGACCCAGACTCTGATGTGCTCTTTGTTAATTACGGTTCGCTCTTTGTTTATCGTGGCGATTACAACAAAGCCCTCGAGCGTTTTCGTCAGGCGATTCAGCTTAACGATAAAAACGACAAGGGTTGGGTGGGCTTGGCGATGATTCACCGCCAGTTCGGTGATCTCGACCTCGCTTGGGCAAATGTAGAGAAAGCTCTTGATATTCAACCCACAAATGAGTCGGCCATCAAACTCGTCGCCGATTGGGGCATGAAAGATAATGAAATTGAAAAATCGGTTACGCGTTTAGAGACTTATTTAAAATTTAATGAACAAGATGCGCTCGTTTCTATGTGGCAGGCCAAGTTTCTCTACTTCTTAGGGCGTTTACCAGAGGCTCGCATCGAAATTGAGAAGGCGCTTTGTTTAGATCCAACAATTGATGGCGGTGCCGACGTTCTTTCAGTCATTGAAGCTGAAATGGCATCGCGTGAAGGACGCAGTCGATGATCGAACCTTTGCCGTCGAGAAATGGCGAGACCGTACTTACTTACGATGGTCGTTACATGGCCTCGTCAGTTGACCCGCGCCGGGAAGCCGCCTCATGGTTGGGCCCGCGTGAGAATCAGTTGCGCCACGTCGACACGGCGTTTGTTTTGGGAGTGGGCTGTGGTTATCACTTACTGGTTTTACAAAAAAAGCGCCCTGATCTACGCGTCGTGGCCGTTGATACTCGCAAAGAATGCATTGATTTTTGTCGCCGCGAACATGCTCTCGATTTAGCTGATGTGTACTTCGTACACGCCACTCATGTTGACAATTTAAAAAATAATCGCACGGTTTGTCGAGCAGTAAAAAGTTTCTACACCACATTGTCGTTTCAGCCTGCACAAATATCTGACCCGATATTTTATCGTGAAATTGAAAATCTGTTTTGCGCGCGATCACGCGAGGGCTTTGAATTTGTAACCGCCCAACGACCTGATATGCAGAAGGCGTTGCAAATCGCACCAGATTTATTTTTTGGCGATAAGTTACTGTCGATCAAGAACCTCGGTTCGGGAGCCGTGAAAGATGAAAATGCCGATGTCGCACAAATCATTCATTTATTGAGAGAGTTAGTCATTTGAATATATTGGTTTTATCTCTATTGCGGTTAGGCGACGTTTTAATGACCGTGCCGGCTCTTGTGGGCCTGCGGAAAAAATATCCCGGCGCCACGATTCACATTATGATTAATAAATCTTCGCGCCCATTAACAGGACTGCTGAACTGTGTAGATAAGGTGATCGAATTTGATCGCGAAGAAATTCAGCATGGATTAGTGCAAGCGGATCGGCCCTTATTTGAAGCTTTTGATCGTACGCAATCTTTTATCAAAGAGGTTAATCGCTGCGAATATGACCTTGTCGTCAATCTCACGCAGAATAAATTGAGTGCGCGATTGATGGGCCTCATACGCAGCAAAGAAAAAATGGGTTTAGTAATTGATGCCCAAGGCCTAACACAGTACCACTCCGCCTGGTTTAAATTTTTAAACGACATTGTCGAAGCGGGTGCGGAGCCGGTGTTTCATTACTCTGACATTTATTATTATGGATTAGGTCTCACGCGGGGCGAGCAGACATTTCATCTTGCCGAAACTGCCATTGGGCAAGAGGAAGTACAACAGTTTTTGCGCGTGAACGGTTTTCAGTCGGGTCCTAAAATTGTCGTTCAAGCGCTGACAAGTGATGTGAAAAAAAATTGGGGTGAAAACCAATGGCTACGTGCCCTGCATCACTTGCAGATTCTCGAGCCGGCGGCACAGTTTATACTTTTAGGTGCGCCGAATGAAAAAGAAAGACTCACAGCCTTGTGTGTACGTTTGCAGGAGCAAAAAGTAAAAGCCTGCGTGGCTATTCTTTCGTTAGAGGGCGCCTACTCTCTACTCCATTTGGCTGATTTGCTAATTACGGGCGATACCAGCATTAAGCATTTAGCTGCAGCGGCCGGAACAGCGATTGTGGAACTGGCACTCGGCAGTAGTCATTTGCACAAGACGGGTGCATATTTAAAAAACACTTTAATTTTGAAAAGTACAGTGGGGTGTTCGCCTTGCGGCCACCGCGACCATTGTCATCGTGAACGCCATTTCTGTGCTGAAGGTGTTGCGCCTGAAGCTGTGGCTCTCGCCGTCAGCAAGCGCTTACATAACGACTGGGCAGCGATCAAAACACTGGCGCAGGAATATGAAGCGGATATTCAGTTTTTAAGAAGCGAATTTTTGCTCACGGGCTTTTGGCACGCTGAAGATATTCGCTTGGGCGGAGACGATCAAACATTGTCGAGATACCTCGATCTCGCCGCTTGGCATTTCTATTTACAAAATGAACATGCGCGGCCGCTCGCTGCATACGGTACAGAAAGCATCACCTTGCGACGTCAGCTCGAGATGATGAATCAGCGCCCCAGTCTTGATAGTCTGAATAATTTATTAAATCAGATTGAAACCGTCTCGCTGAGAAATGAAGCTCGTCTCGATAAAATTATGGCGCAACTCAATCGGTCCGTGAGACAGACGGGCTGGGGGCATGATGGACCGAGCATGACGTTTGGTATGAAAGAAGAAATTCAGATGGTCGAGAATGAATTGCAACTCGGCCACTATTTAACTGAAAAACTTGATAAACCCGCCGGTGTCAGTGGCATTTACAATTTTCGCCAATTGCAGACGTCGTTAACCACGGCGCAAAAACACCAACAGATTAAAATTAAACTTCTGCGCAGTTTAAAGAGCCAGATGAAGGAGATTCAATGAGTACGAGCAATCCAGAACTCGAAGCCCAGCTTATTGAGGCGTTGAAGCGACTCGAAAAGGCCACTGAAAATATTATGAAGACGCGTGGTTATGTCGGCGATGTTAAAAAAATGAAATTTCTTGTTGAACTTATTAAGGAGCAGATTCGCCATGAAGATACTGTGTCTGCAGCTAGCTCGCTTCGGTGACATTTATCAAACTTGGCCGGTGTTAAGCGCGCTCAAGCGCACCCACCCACAGGCTGAGATCCATTTTCTTGTGCGTGAGCGCTTTCAAGCAGCGACTCAGGGGCTGTCTGTGGTCAAGCGGGTATGGACGTTGCCGACGCAGACCCTGCTCAAGCCGCTGGCTAGCGACCGACCTAACTTAAGTGTCGCTTTGGAAAAGGTGACTGATTTTACTCAAGCGCTTAAAGATGAACACTTTGATTGCGTGCTGAATCTTTCGTTCTCACCGGCATCGAGCTATTTGGTTGATATATTGGCGCAGCACCAAACTACTGTGTCAGGTTACGCCCGCCATCGCGATGGGTTTTTCTGCATACCCGACGATGCCAGCAGTTACTTTTATGCTCAGGTAGGGGTGGACCGAAGTAATCGTATCCATCTTTCTGATTTGTTCGCGCTGATCGCTTGGGTTGAATTGCAAGACACTGATTTTCAAATACCGCGATACGAAACATCTTTACAACTACCCGATAAATTTATCGTTATTCATGCGGGAGCCAGCCAGAAAAATAAAAGCTGCACTCCCGATCAATGGGCCGTGTTCACTGAAGATATTTTGAAAAATTATCGGGGCGCTGTAGTTTTTGTTGGCTGCAAAGAAGAAAGCATTGCCGTGCCTGGGCAGCTTGACCCGCAA
>JAYUVI010000526.1:0-6291 GCA_043754135.1 Bdellovibrionales bacterium
TTTCGAGACTTTATCGCGGGGCACTTTAGCCGACGTGCTTTTGCTCGTCTCTGTGGTGGTTTTTCCACCACTGCCAGCGCCGAAAAGTTTTTTTATGAAACCAGAAACAGACGCGATAATATTGCTCGGTTTTGCTGAAGCTGGTGCCGCACCCGGTTTGTGGCGATAACCTCCACCTTGCAGTCGCGCAGTTTGGTGACGGGGACCATGTTGAGGCCGCTGCCCTTGTTGATATTGTGGCCGTGGGGTACCACCGTGTCTTTGCTGACCGCCGCCGGGACGATTTTCCTGTCGACCGCGCTGACCTTGATATTGACCATCACGCGCGCCCTGCGGCCGCTCATCTCTGCCGCGACGATTGCGATCACGATTATGGTGATCGCGCTGTTGGCCATCACGACCTGGCTCACGTGGCGGTTGACCTTCTTGTGGTGCTCCGTCTTGTGGCTGAGCATCACGTGGTGGCCGCGGCCGATCGCCGTGTTGTGGTCGATCACCATGATGCGGTCGTGGTCCATCACGACGTGGGCCGCGATCAGGTCGTCCATCCCGCCGAGGTCCGCGATCGCGATCGCCACCAGCATGCGGTCGTGGCCCACGATCACTACGGTCTTCGCGCGGAAATTCTTTATATTCTTTCAGCAGCTCGGCATCGTCGATCCAGCCAATAACCACTTTGTGACCCAAATAAGTTTCAATTCTCTGTAATGCTTCGACATCACGATCACCCACTAAAGAGTAAGCACGACCTTCAGCACCGGCGCGGCCTGTACGACCAATGCGGTGAACGTAATTTTCAGCGTCATCTGGCAATTCAAAATTGATCACCATATCGACGCCTTTGATATCGAGACCGCGAGCGGCGACATCAGTCGCCACTAAAATATTACGGTCGTTATTTTCAGCGCGAAAGAGTTCCATAATACGTGTCCGCTGACTTTGCGAAATCAAACTCGAAATGCCCATGGCGGGCACTCCATTATTACTCAAAAATTTAGCGATGCGCTCCACATTGTGTTTGAAATTACTAAAAATGATCACTTGCTTCGGTTTAAATTTCAAAAGCATCGACAGCAAAAATCGAGGTTTGTCAGTGTGACCCACATGAAAAATTTCATCGACTACATTTTCAGCTTTAGCTTGATCGCGGCTGACGTTGACTTCAACGGGGTTTGCACCGAATTCATAAGCTGTATTTAAAACATCAAAATTCAACGTGGCGCTGAAAACAAGAAACTGACGGTCTTGCGGCACGCGACGCAAAATGTATTTCATGTCGTCTTTAAAACCCATATCAAACATGCGATCGGCTTCATCAAAAACGACGGCGCGAACTTGCGCGAGATCAAGCAAATGCTCTTTGTAGAGATCAATCAAACGACCTGGTGTCGCAACAATAAAATGCACGCCACCACGTAGCGCCGCTTTCTGACCTTCGTAACCTGTCCCGCCATAAATTGAACAAGCTTTCATGCCGGCTTTTGAACCAAATTTCGCCACACACTCGTAAACCTGTTCGGCCAATTCACGCGTCGGCACAAGCACTAAAATAAAATTAGTCGGGCGCCAATCAGCCAACGAACCGGTTAGAATGCGATGCATAAGTGGGAGGACAAACGCAGCCGTTTTACCAGTGCCCGTTTGAGCTAACCCAGCTAAATCTCGACCGCCAATAATGTGAGGCATGGCCACTTCTTGGATGGGTGTACAATCGACGAACCCACAAGCTTCTATCCCGGCCATAATATCGGGGTGAAGTCCAATTTCTGAAAATTTCACTGCAACCTTTCTAAATCCAAAATCCCTAAAGTTTTAACGAGATAGGCTCGAAATGTCAAAACCGACAACGGTCCGAAAGAAATTTTTTACAGAGGTGATAAAAGCTTCAGGTTGATCGAAGTGCACCCAATGCCCAGCACTTTTGATCTCAACCCCTTTAATTTGTGGGTTTATTTGCAACACCTTTTCAAATTCTTCCCGGGGAAAGTCCTCAGAGTGCTCCCCCCTGACAAAAAGTGTCGGCACTTTAAGGGCCTTCACGATCTCCCATTTCGGCTTAAAGTGGCCCTCGACAAGGGACTCAAAGATGGCTTTCTTCATAAAACGCCAATCGGCCGTGCCATCGGTTTGGGCGTCAATGTTGGTGTAGAAGAACTGTCCCAAGATTTTCGCCGCGGGGCCGCCCCCCATTTTTTCGACAAATTCATGGGCAAAGTATTCTTTGGCCACTGCCTTACTGGCAAAGGGCGTAGGCACGATATTGACCCTATCCATGGTCTTTTGCATAGCCTGCGGGTTGCCTTGCGGGCCGATATCTTCAATCACGAGGGCCTGCACTTTATCGGGGAATTTTTCTGCAAAATGGAGCGCATTACGGCCACCCATTGAATGCCCCACTAGAGAAATTTTCTGCCACTGCAATTCATTGAGAATTTTTTGTAAATCTTCGGCGTAGTCTTCGGGCGCGTAGCCGTAAGCGGGCTTGAAACTCCAACCGTGGCCGCGTTGATCGTAGGTGAGAATATGAAAATCGTCTTGAAAAGCTGTGGTGATTTTTCGCCAGTTGGCGCCAGAACCCATCACTCCATGCAATAAAACCAGCTTGGGTTTCTCGGGCTGGCCGTTTAACTCATATTTGAAGTTTTCAAGATACGACATATTGCCAGAAGTCATCTTCGTAAGTTCTCATCGAGTGTAATGGTAAAGATATTCAGCAAGATTGACCAGGTTAAAAGGCAAGGCGTTCCAACTCTCACTTGCGTACTAAATCGAATACCTGCTGAATCGATATATCGGTTTTTTTATCGATATATCGATTATGGCGAAGAACCTGAGTGTCTCGCCAACTCCTCTAAAGCTTTAAGTTGTAACCGGTCCAGAATATTCTCTCGGCAGCTCTACTGCACGTTCACTTGAATAGTGCGTGAGTCACTGCGGCCGAAGTTGTCGGTGACCGTGATGTGGTGGCGGCCTGGGCGCGCGGCCCAGAATAATGTCTCGGCGGGTGCCGTTTGGCCAACGAAGGTGTCGCCTACAAACCACGAAAGTTTTGAGGCGGGTTGGTCACTCCCCGCATTAAGCGGGATGGAGGATTTTTCTTTTACGCTCCATTGAATGGCGTACTTCACTCCCGCGTGGGGCGATAGAATTTCTAATCCGTGGGCGATAGGCGAAACTACGCTTGCTGTGGCGCAATCTCTTTCAAAGGGTGGTGGTGGCTGAAAGTGAAAGCCGTGCTGCTGCAAAACGCTTTGTAAATCTGATGGCCAAACTTCAAAGTTTCTAAATTGTATATTGGGGTCATTGGTGGCGTACTGCGCGTCGCCGCGAGAATGCTCGGGGCAAACTTGCAGTCCCGTTTTTTTGTTAATGACTAAGCGCTGGTGAACCGTGCAATCGCTAATGGGTGATTTGCCGGGGATCATCTTTACATTTACCCTGTGCGTGCACGCCGGGCCTGGCCGGCCGCCGGTGAGCGCACACACTTGCATGTCGTTCAACTTAAGACCAAAAGAGTTTTCCCAAATGGGTACTGTGCGAGGCGGCTGCATGCGGTTCACTGCTTCAGCAATTGCAAAAAATAACGGCGCCGCTATTTCTCGACCGATGAGTGAGGGGTTTGTTGCACCATCAAAATTGCCCAGCCACACGCCGAGAGCGTAGTCGCCGAAAACCCCGATTGTCCAAGCATCGCGAAAGCTGCTTGAGGTGCCGGTTTTCCACGCCATCGGTAAACTGTAAGTCAGTATTTTTTGAAAACGTTGAATGTCGTCGCGTGAGTTTTCTTTCAACATTTGCAAAACGAGATAAGAACTCTCTGGTGAAACCGGCCAGTCAGCGTTGACACCATCAAGCGCTGACAACGCCCTTGAAGACTGCGTTTGCAAAACTTTATTTGCGTCTGCGGTTTTGGCATTTATTTGTTGCAACCTTGACGCCGTGGTCTTATCGAAACTTAACCTTTTCACAAACCGTAACGGTTGCGGTTTTTCTTTGCGCGCGAGTGCCGTATACCACTCCAGTAAGTTTTCTAAAGTGATTTCAGCGCCGCCCATCATCACTGCGAGACCATACCAATCTTCACCACCGCGTAAAGGCACACCAAGGTTTCTCATAAACTCATACGCCGACGGGTTTTTCAGCCGTTCAGATAAATCGACGGCCGGTACGTTACGACTTTTTGTTAGAGCCTCAGTGGCGGAGAGCGGCCCGTGAAACCCCCGCTCAAAGTTTTCAGGGTCAAAACCACGAAAATTTTTAGGCGTATCACGCAATAAAGTGCGCGGGTGGATCAAACCTTGATCCATGGCGAGGGCATAAATAAATGGTTTCAGCGTCGAGCCAGGCGAACGGTACGCACGCACGCCATCGACTTGGCCTTGAATTTCATCGCGCCAAAAATCGGCGGAGCCCATATAGCTTTCTATTTCTCCGCTATTCAGATTCACAAGTAAAACACTCGCGTTTTCAATACCTATAGAGCGAGTGCGACCCAAATAATTGCGCACCAGCGTTTCAACAACTTTTTGCTTCTTTAAATCAAGCGTTGTCGTCGTGACAGCCGCATAGGGCGTGCGCTCGAGCACCATGTTCACAAAATGTGGCGCCAAAAACTGCATGGCTTCACGACGATCAGGTAGGAGTGGCCATTTAACGGCTTCAATATCAATTGGCGAGCGCGGGTTTAGAGTATTCCATTTCGTAATCAATAACTCGCGCGCTCGTTGCCAACGTCCCGTCAAAGATGGCGCTGCAACCCGTGTTGACGACAGTGCACCGACCATCGCCTGAGACTGCAATTCGGTTTTGAGTCGGCGACCATTCGGGTTCTGTGGTATCAAGAGCAACGCCGCCGCTTGTTCGAGAGTGAGTTCTCTCGGCGATTTGTCAAAATACAAAAAAGCGGCAGCCGATAAGCCTTCAATGTTCCCACCATAAGGCGCGAGTTGAAAATAAGCTTCGAGAATTTCTTTTTTCGAATAGCGGGCCTCAAGCCACATCGCTGCTAAAATTTGTTTGAATTTTCCCCACACGTGGCGGGTGTACATTTTGTAATGCAAGCGCGCCACTTGCATCGTGATTGTCGACCCGCCCACTCGTTGATCTGTCGTCGCGTGAGTGAAAACGGCGCGGGCGAGCGAAAGTGGATTCACCCCAGGGTGAAAATAAAAATACTGATCTTCGTAAACAAGCAACATTGAGGCTAGCGAGTGTGGCACCTCAGCCAGTGGCAACCGCAATCGGTACTTTTCATCTTCTGAGAGTGTCATGCGCAGTAAATGACCCTCGCGGTCCCGCACAACTCGCGAATATGACAAGTCGTCAATCAACGGTGGAGTAGACCAGCGTAGACCCACAAATAAAAGTGCGCCGCATGAAAGCAGCACCATAAATTTATTCAAAACGGGAGCCCTTTCAAAATTTACTTACTCTTGACAGTCATTTGCCCAGCCACTCCCAAATAACTTAGACCACGGTTGTACATACCCTCACCAAATGGAGGCGGTACAACATATTGTCCCGCCGAAACGGCTTTTAATTTGTAAACGTACTCGGTCATTTCTTTTTTCAAGTTCGTGTATATGACGACGCGATCTTCGCGTTGATCCACCTGACTCTTCATCATTTCAGCTATTTTGGTTTCGGCATGCGCGTAAGGTAAAAGCAGTCGCTGCAAAAATGCACCGTCGCCTTCTCCCTCGCTCCCACCTTCACCGCCGCTGTCATAGCCATCGCTTTCGCCGCCCTCGCCGTCGCCTTCATAACCACCGCCTTCACCTTCTGGTGAATACGAATCGCCGTCACCTTCGTCTGAAGGCGTCGGGTAAATAGTTTCAGATGCTTCAGTCTGCGCCAACACCAGCTCAAACCCGGCGGGGAACAGATCTACAATCGCCACATCAGTCGCCGAATCTTGGTCGAGCGTACGCGCGCGCACATGAACTTCGACCTCGTCACCTTGAGCCACACTCGTGACCGGTTGGCCATCCTTCAAATACACCCGCGAAATTTCTAAACCTCGCTGCACGGCTTTCAGCGGCGGCTTACGGTCAAAACCTGATTCTGTTAGGCTATAGAAAACAGTCATTTTATTATCGCCCGAAAGTGTGAGTTTTTTAACAATGGCGTTGATCTCTACGCGCTCGAAAAATGGTCCAGTGAGTTGAGCAGAACTCGTCGTGCCATCTTGTTTGAGTTGCGCGAGAGTCAAACCTTGCACTCCGCCCTTCCCGCCCGCGGCATCGTATAAAGCCTCAAATGCCATCAACAATTGTGCAGCTGAAAGTGAAT
>JAYUVI010000527.1:0-4170 GCA_043754135.1 Bdellovibrionales bacterium
AGCCGGCGGTAATCAAACAGTTTTTACCCACGGTCAAGTTATGGCCTAAGTGGCAATGATTATCGATTTTCGTGCCCGCACCGATACGAGCCGCATCGAAGGTGCCACGATCAATATTCACATTGGCCCCAATGTGCACGTCATCTTCAATAATTACGGGGCCATAATGGGGGATGCGATAATGATTGCCCTTTTCATCGTGTGCATAGCCGTAGCCGTCTGATCCCACAGTGCTGAACGGTTTGACCTCTACACGATCGCCTAAAGTGCAAGTGTGAGAAATCCATACTTGGGGGTGAATCCGACAATTGCGCCCAATTTTAGAATAAGCTTCGATAACAGTGTTGGCGCCGATAAAAGTGTCATCGCCAATTTCGACGTGTTCATGAATCACCACGCCGGGCGAGATAATTACGTTTTTACCAATTTTTGCGGTGCCTGAGATGTGCGCACTTGTGCTTATGGGGGCGTGGCCATTAAAAGGCTGACGCTGAAATGGCAGCGGGAAAAATTTATCATTCACCAACGCCATAGCCAAATAGGTATTTTTCGTTACAAGTAAAGTTTTGCGGCCTTTATTCAGTTTTTGTGCGGCTTGCGCCAACTTTTGGTGGACCACGAGGACAGTGATGTCGCTTTTCAGAAGTGGTTCGAGATGTTTTTCGTCGGCCACATAGCAAATACCATGTGCACATGGAGTGCTCTGCGAACAGGGCGCAACAGCCGCGGCATTACGGTCACCATCGAGATGCTGAACAAGTTCTGGGAATGTACTTAATATTTTTTCTACTGTGACTGCCAAATTCAAGCCCTCTATAGGTAAATAAAGCGTTTTGTAGGTGCGGTCTAGCCATTTCATCAGCAAGTGTTTGATTTCGCATTCTAAATAGGGCAGATTCTCCCGAATGGCAAAAGACGATTTAGTTCAAATGGATGGCAAAGTTGTAGATGCGGGTGCTGGTGGGCTTTACAAAGTGAAGCTCGACAACCAAGTCGATATCAACGCAAAACTTTGTGGGAAAATGCGGCAGTTTAACATTCGTGTGGTCGTTGGTGACCGCGTGACTGTTGGTGTTTCACCTTATGACCCAAGTCACGGTCTGATCATGTACCGCCATAAATAATTTATATGAGTAGTGGTGCTGAACAAGGTTTTCAAACCTATTCAAAATTAAAACTTCAGGGGATCGGGCCTCGGTCTATCCAAGCCGTTTTAGAATTGCACGGTCAGGGTGCGACGATCCCGTTTATGTCGCGTTATCGTAAAGAGAAAACCGGCAATCTTGATGAAGTGCAAATTCGCAATGTGATTCTGCAGTACGAAACTTGGCAAGAGATCGTGAAGCGCAAAGAATTTGTCGTCGGTGAGATCGCTAAGCAAGGTGCTTTGACTGACGAGTTGAAAACTTTGATCGAAGCTTCGAATGAACTTTCTGAAATTGAAGAGCTTTACCGACCGTACAAGAAAAAGAAAAAAACCAAAGCGAAAATCGCGCTGGATGCCGGGATGGGCGTTATTGCCGATTGGATTTGGGGCTTGGGCCGCGGCGAAGTGAAAGATTCTGTTTCACTCGAAGTTAAAGCTAAAGATTTTATTCGACCCGATGCTGGTTTTGCCACTTACGAAGAAGTTCTTCGTGGTGCTCAACATATTTTGGTCGAGCGCTTATCGAATTTACCCGAGTTACGTACTTTGGTTAAAAACGAATATTTCAATGATGGCCGTATAGTTTCGGCGAAAACCAAAGAGTACAAACCGAATTCGCGTTACTCAATGTATGCTGAATTTTCTGAAGCGGTGAAGTCACTGCAATCCCGTAAAGCTTCGCACCGTTATTTAGCTTTGCGCCGGGGCTGGCAAGAGGGTGAATTGAAAGTTACCATCGAAGCCAACGATGCCGAGTTGCTTAAGCATTTTGAATCTTCAGCGTTAACTACGACTACATCGCAGGCCACTGATTTCTTGCGTGAGTGCGCGAAAATTGCGCTGACTGTGCATGTGATGCCGTCGGTGACCAATGAACTGCATTCGTTGTTAAAAGAAAAAGCCGATGAAGACGCGATTTTTGTTTTTGCTGAGAACGTTCGTCGCGTTTTGATGTCGAGCCCATTCGGCGCAAAAGTTGTTTTGGGTATGGACCCTGGCATTCGCACAGGCTGCAAAATTGCGCTTGTGGATAAGAGCGGGCGTTTTATTACTAACACGGTAATGCAGACTCAAGGCGAAGATGCTGTTGAGAAGGCGAAGAAGCTGCTCGGCGAGGCGATGAATCAAATCCAAATCGATGCTGTGGCTGTGGGTAACGGGACTGCCGGCCGTGAGACCGAAAAAATGGTTCGCGATATTTTAAAAGATCTCGGCAAAGATGTGCCGGTGATTATGGTGAACGAGTCGGGTGCGAGTGTGTACTCGGCGAGTGATGTCGCGAGAGAAGAATTCCCCGATCTTGATGTGACTGTGCGCGGGGCGATTTCAATTGCGCGTCGTTTGCAAGATCCGTTGTCTGAGCTTGTGAAAATCGAGCCGAAGAGTATTGGTGTGGGTCAGTACCAACACGATGTCGATCAATCGGGCTTGAAGCGATCACTCCATGATGTAGTTGAATCTTGCGTGAACCAAGTGGGCGTTGATGTGAACACGGCGTCTGAGTCGTTATTGCAATACGTAGCGGGTATCGGCCCAGCCATTGCGAAAAACATCGTGAAGTACCGTGCTGAAAAGGGGTTATTTCAAGATCGTTCTGATTTAGAAAAAGTGCCGCATTTGTCTTCGAAAGTTTATGAACAGTCGGCGGGTTTTTTACGATTGCGTGCAGGTAAGGTGCAGCTCGATTCAACGGGCATTCACCCTGAGCGCTACAAAGCGGTTCGCGATATGTTGCAAGAGGCGGGTTTGCAATTGGGCGCGACTTTGGGCAATACGACCGCCATTGAGACCTTGAAGAAATCTCGCGAAAAGTGGATTCAACTCATCGGTGAATACACTTTTGACGATATTTTAATTGAACTTTCAAAACCGGGCCGTGACCCGCGTGACCCATACAAGATTTTTAAATTTCGTGAAGACATTCATGAGTTGAAGGACTTGGTTGCTGGCCAAATTTGCCCAGGCATTGTGACCAATGTGACAAACTTCGGTGCATTTGTGGATATCGGCGTCCACCAAGATGGTCTCGTGCACATTTCGCAATTGAAGCATGATTTTGTTGAAGACCCACGTTTAGTCGTGAACCCTGGCGATCAAGTTACAGTGAAAGTTCTCGCCGTTGATAAAGAGAAGAGCCAAATTTCTTTGACGATGAAGTTGGAGGAGCGCCCAGCCCCTGCTCCGCGCGCACCTCGTGCTCAAGCCGCTCGCGGCGATCGCGATGGTAGCCGCAGCGAAAATCGTGGCCCGCGCGGTGAAGGCCGTGGCCCCCGTGAAGGTGGCGATGGCCGTCGCCCGCAACGTGATGGTGAGCGTGGTCCGCGTGATAATCAACAACGTGCCAATGGTGAACAGCGCGACGAGCGCCCGCAACAGCGCGATAATCGTGGCCCGCGTGATGACCGCGGTCCGCGTGATGATCGTGGTCCTCGTCATGATAATCGTGACAATCGCCCACAGCAGCGTGATCACAAACCGCGCAATGCTCCGGCATTTAATAATCCGTTCGCCGCTCTCAGTGGGATTAATAAAAAGTAAATCGAAATTTAAAATTCTGGGTTGCTGATTACGGTTTGTCTGTATCAGACCCACGACATCTGTCAGGCTGACATCAGTTTAAATGCAAAGCTGACCACCTGACCCGCTGACACTGATGGCCCGACCCACAGAATAAGCTGATCTCCCAGAAGCAGGATCGCCTACCCATCGAGTTGGCGAATTAATTTGTAGATAGAACCCCCAAGATGATCAGCTTTTGCCATTTGCGAAATAATACCATCAAGATCTAACGCCGCTTGAAGTTCACGAGTTGAAGCCATGGCGATTGTATAAAACCGTCTTCGTTCTTTAGTTGATGGCTTAGCACTCCCTTCAGCCAAATTAAGACATACACTGTGACTGGCTCTAAGAATTTGATCTCGAGCGTATCCTTTGATCGGTTCATTCTTCAAGGCTTGGTACAGTTCTTTTGCGAGTTGGTAAGATCTAAAGTTTTCAAGTTTCATTCTTTTCTCCTTTTTTTG
>JAYUVI010000528.1:0-7186 GCA_043754135.1 Bdellovibrionales bacterium
CCAAAAACGTAAACAAAGCGTGGGGCTTGAAGAAGTGTTGGCGGCAATGACTGACCTTTTTCTGCAAAAGAATGATCCACTAGAAAAAGCGAAGCGGCAGATTGTTCGCGATGAAAAATCCCTGCAGAGTATATGCCGTGACACTTTCCAACTGGGCCCGGGCCCATCTCTCGCAAATAAATCAAAGGTCACCCCTCAATTTGCTCCGCCGATGCATGCTTTGAGACCACAGCCTTTGAGTGAATCGGCACGACCCTCACAAGGTGCATCGAACCTTCCGCCACCTGGCGCATCGGCTCGGCGGCCGCTGCCAGCAAAGGTCCGTCATAAAATTTGGCATAAACATGGGGGGCAGTGTGCGTATGTAAATCCCAATGGTCAAAAATGTTTGCAGAGGCGATTTTTAGAAATTCATCACTTAAAGCCCATCGCGTACGGGGGGTCGAATGAGATTTCAAATTTAACTTTACTTTGTTCTGGCCACCATAAGACGCAGCATCTGGTTATCTGACTGCAAACAGAGTTGTCTTGTGAGAATGAACACCGTGAAGGACCTCCCCCATCACGACACTTTTAAAAGCAGAAGATGCTTGGGGTGAATCTTCGAGAGCATTTCAACCAACTTGTCAGTTGAGAATCGATGATGTCGATACCGAAGAACTTTACTCATAAGACTTTCATCAACACCAACCAATTTTGCCAATTCTTTGCTTTTCAAATCTTATGTTCGTTCGGTTCGTTCTTGGCGCAGAATTCAGTCTGGGTTTGATGCCTTAGATAAATTAGTTTCGGTGGCCCCTCAATTGTCGGTGGAGAATGAGTACTCTGAAGTAAAGGCACTACTTCAAAAATTTAAAGATTACGTGGCCACCATTGAGACTCGTGGTGAAGAGATCTCGTCGTTGAAGGCCAAAGCTGAGTTCGCCGATCGTTTGACACGATTTGCACACGACATCCGCGGGCCCTTGACGGCCATTCACACCGTTGCCAAAATCCCCCTTGATCAAGTCAACGTAGACGCACTCGAGCTACTCAATATTGCTTCAAAGCGGGCGGACCGGCTGGCCAACGACCTACTACGTGAATACAAAACCGGTCGCAAAACTACCCCGGCGGCCGATCTGAAGCTACTGGCCAGCGAAGTAATTAAAGAAAAATTGGCCACCAACGGGAAAGGTTTCCAAATTTCTTTATCAGTTGGGGCCGAGCAGCCGTTTGAATCTAAAATTGATCCTGAAACTTTCGCGCGAGTTTTTTCAAATATTTTGAATAATTCGATTGAGGCTTCTGAAACACGCAGAGAAATTGAAATTTTGCTAGCACACGGCGAGAAATGCGTCGACGTGCTGGTTAAAGACCACGGCCGCGGTATCAGACCCACTGATTTAGCACAACTGAACAACGGTAAAGCGCTCTCCGTTGGCAAAGAAAGCGGTTTCGGGATTGGGCTCTCTTCGGCACACTCCGCGCTGAACGCTCTTGGTGGATCGCTACATATTCAATCGATTGAGAATGAGGGCACGGTCGTTAAGATGAGTTTGCCCCTTTAGGCTTACCTCGCCACGAGCTCGCGAATAAAAATTAAAATAATCAATTCCATCAAAACCTTGAGCTAATCCATGTCCTTTAAATCCCGCGATCTGCACTGATGCCACCAAAAATCCTGGCGCAAAATTTGCACAATGGCTAAAGTTCAACCATTTGTCTCTTTAGGGGGGTCATAATGATACCAAAAATTGTTTCCGCTATTGTCGCTACTGCTTTCTTAAGTTTGCCGTCCTTTGCACAAGCGGACGATGCGCTCGGTGCAACTGATGAATCCACAAGTTCAAGTGAAGCCCAAGCGCTCGATCCAAATTCAGTCGATTTTGAACTAAGGCATGGGACCGCATGGCAGTGCTCAGCTCACAGCACTCATAACGAGTGGAATATTTATTATGGTGAACGCTCAAGAAGCCGCCATCAGGCCGAACATTCTGCTGTTCAAGAATGTGAACAGCACGAGTACCATGAGTGCGATGTACATGAATGCTATCAAGGCTACTAATAGCGTTGCCAATAAAGATCATCTATGCGCCAGTCTGAAAAACCCAAAAATTTTATTTTTGGGTCAATACGAAGCGGCGCTTCACTTAGACAGCTTTTGTATTCTGCCACCTTAGGTAATGCTCGTGCTTTTAAACTCGACAGCTCGAGTGGCTCCGTTGAAAAAGGTAAAATGGCCAATCTTTTACTGCTCAATGCTGACCCCTACAAATCTGTTCAGGCCTACGATCAGATCGAATTTGTCATTCTGGAGGGCCGATCTCAATCTAAAACTTCGACAGACAACATAAATAATTTACATGAAATGATGTAATGTACGCACAGTGCGTACAACAAATTTGACAAAATGTTTCGAATCACCGTATGGCAACGGCTATGGAGTTCAAAGAATTTTTAGCTGAAGAACTTTTGCGGCGGCAGCGACACGACTCGCATTACTCGCAGCGTGAATTCGCGCGTCTGTTGGCCATAGACAACTCTCGGCTTTCAAAAATTTTGCGTGGTGAGCGACCGGTGCGCGGGGCCTTGCTTGAAAACCTCGCGAGCAAATTGGGGCTGCAGAATCAAGAGATCGAGGAGTTTAAAAACACCCGCCCCGTTAAACGCAATAAATATAAACTGCTAAAAAAGGATCAGCTGCAGCTGATCACCGAGTGGCGCCACTACGCCATTCTTGAACTGATAATATTGCCACAGTTTCAAAAACACCCCGAGTGGATCGCAAAAGCTCTCTACACCACCCCGATGGTGATTCAAGATTGCCTCGATCGCCTACGGCGAACTCAGCTTTTAAAAATTACGAGAGATGGCCGCTGGCTCGACGCCTCTTTGGGGCATACCACTCATGTTCTGGGACCCGATATCACCACCCCTGCCCACCGTGAATCACAAAAGCAGGTTTTGCATATGGCCGCCGCCGCATTGTTCAACACACCGATCGAAGAGCGTGATCAAACTTCGATGATGATGGCCACGAGCCGCAAGAAATTGGCTACAGCTAAGCAGAAAATAACAAAATTTCGCCGTGAACTTTGCGATTTTCTTGAGCGTGGCAGCGAAAAAGATGAAGTTATGCAGTTGTCTATATCTCTCTACCCCGTCACGCACCTTAACCGAAACGAGAACGGCGAATGAGATTGGCCCTATTGATAATTTTGAGTTTTCTAATGTCCCTTTCATCGACCAGCTGGGCTGACGACGATAGTGATCATGACGGGCGTGAAGGCAATGGCGGCGGCGGGGTTAAATTCGAGGGCCGAATCTATTTGCTTGATCTTTTCGAGGTCGGCCTTTTCGAGCCTAAGATCACACACCACCCCCACGCGCGTGACCCACTGTTAGGGCGCGCGAGACTGCAATCGACAATGGAGCGCACTCTGGCCGTCAATATGACCGCACTTCGAAATAAACTGGTTGAACTGGCTGAAATCAACCCCGAATTCGCAAAGCGCTTGATTCACGACTGGGAGCAAATGCGCTGGTACGAGACACCAGTTTCGATACCGCTGACCTCCGACTATTGGTTTCTTTGGGAGTATCTGTCGCCCCGACTCGGCACTGTAAAACTAGATGAAGTTTTTGTGCAACTCGCAGAGAGACATAAAAATCGGGTGACGCTGGCGCCGGAGGCAAAGCGAGACTTAAAGCCTCTTCACTATTTAGCTTTAATTTTTCATGAAGGCGTTTCACATATGTACTACAACTTACTCAACCATTGTGGGGTTGCCGACCCCACAAGCCAAACCATTCGTCGCGTGGTGGCTTTACTGTTTTCTGAACGTAGCGAGGAGCAAAAGATCGAACTCACCGAGCTCACACGCCGAATGATGAAGGGCGATTGCTTATTAATTGCCGAAAGCTTAGACCGTAATTTTTAAGATGATGAGTCTCTTTCTTTAGTGACTTCTTTTCCCAGTCGGGACCTTAGAAAATGCAACTTCAATTTAAATATAGGGTTGCGTGCACCAAAATGCATGCGAGTTTTGATCAGCCTCTGATTATAAGCATCGTAATGCGAACTCCACGGCGCTAAGTGACGCGGGCCACGCTTGAGAAAAAATTTAAGCAGTTCAGTGGCCAGCACCCCGCCCGCGAGTTCACAACCCATGATTAGTGATGGCGCCATTTTTGATTTGATATCGAACTTCGATCGATCGACCAGATAATGCGCCTGCTGCAGTGACGGGCTTAACCCCAAAGCAAATCGCAGAGCGTTTTCTTGATGGTTTTGTGGTTTAAAGCCGAAATAATCTTGAAAGCTCATACCCTTGGGGCCGAATTGCAAAACACTTGTGCCCATGCCAATGGGTGCAGCAGTGAACGCAGTTATATTTTTTTGCCGGCAACTCGCAAAAAGTTGCGCACGCATCTCAAGCTCATAAAAGTCAATACCGTCAACAAAGGCGTCAACATTGGCTAAAAAATCGTTAATATTGCTTTCAGTCACCCCTTTGTTGAAAACAGTGATTTGAACATTCGGGCTAATATCTCGCGCCCGCTCAAGCATCACATTGGTTTTTTCCAAAAGTAGAGTCTTTGTGTTCGCACCGTACTGACGATTAAAATTCGCCAGCTCATATTGGTCTAAATCGGCGATGTGAAATTTCTCAATGCCAAGGCGAACTAAGTTGATGAGATGTGTACCACCGACACCGCCCATGCCGACAATCGCCACGCGACGCGATTTTAAAAAATTCTGCTCGGCTTCGGTCACCCAACCGATATTTCTTGAGAAAGCAATGTCGTAAACAAATTCCTTCTGCATGTAGTTTCAGGCTACACAGAGCCCGCCACTCACACCAGAAACTTTTTTGAAATTCTAACTCGCGAATCACTTTCTTCTATATGAAACGTACACAAGTGTACGCACTTAAAAAATTGAAGAAAAACAATGGCAGAAGCTAGCTGCGTAGTTCGGTCAATCCGTCCAGGCAATTCGGAGTCATGGCGCCCTCCCCTCGAAAAGGTTCAGTGCCAACTTCACCCCGCGGAAATTGACGGCGTATTTTTGGATAGCATGCAAATCAACTACGTGGCCGTTGGCTTTGATCCTAATAATATACAGACACAAAAACGTTCGATTTCTGTACTTGGAGAATCAGGCGTGGGAAATATTTTTTTAGTTGCACGAGTTAGCTGTTTTGCACTTCAGGGGTCCGCTCCCTGCGTAATTCTTAAAAAAACCGTCGCAAACGATCGCGCAAGCTTTGTTTGAGAGATGCATCGTCTGGGATTTTGATCCCGAATCGAGATTTCTTTTGAGCCCAACTGTATTCGAGTCTTTCAATCTCCGCTGAGAACTCGGTTAGTGAAAGCTGCGGGTCATCGCCCCGTTTGTCAGCTGTCGAAAGTTTTGATGAGAAAAGTTCAAAATCATGAGTAATGTCAATTCGGGTAAGACCAATTTGATCTTTTATATTTTTTTCTTTAACGATCTGGCTTTGAGCATAGATGACTTCTTTCAAAATGCGCAGGGCCCGTAACCAATGTGTGCTGGTCGATAAAATAAAGTAGCCCGATACATGATCCAGTATGTCGTGTGTGAACGAGTCGATGGTTCGCTGATCACTCGTGGGCTTGGTGATACCCAAATATCCTTCTGATAGAAGGTAGTGATACAAATCAATGTCGATATCGCCAGGTTGAATTCGATTTCGAGGGCCTAGATTTTTAACCTCAATTTCTAAAATATATAAAGGCGACTCACCCTCAACCAACCCTAAACGCGCATTGGCCGTTGCCGCGCGAGGTAAACGAAAAGAAAATTCACTTACAGATTCTAAACCCATTCGTGAAGAAACGGAACCGGGCGGTATCGTCATGTGCCCTTTAACTTGAATATACGAATCTACTGCCAAGCCCTTCGCGCTATATCGAGCTTCGCGGAGAAGAGTCGGGCAACTGTTAAACACCTGGGCTGTTGTCGCTATCTCAGCCGACGAAACAGAGCTAAAAAGCGCAAAAATAAGCATTCCCAGTATACAAAACTTGAATTGAGATCGCTCAGAATTCACCTGTGCACTCCTAATTATTGAATCTATATGTATTAGCATAGACTATGCCAAACATCGGCGCATTACCGTGCGCGTGGCTCTTTTCTTGTCGGAGTCATTAGAACTGGCGTGACTTTCTTTTTCGCATCGTAAGGTAAAAGTAAATTCAATTTCACTTTCGCCAAAACCATGCACGAGCTGGGCGAGCTCTGCAGGCCCAGTTGCGGCGCCCGTCGCATGAGTGAGACCGCAGCTCGCCTCATCGCTAACGTGCTACCCAAAACTCCCATTCGACAATTGACTGTGTACATCTAATTGGTGTACATTTGATCTCAGATGATTAATATCGTAGAACTCTCATCTCTTGCAAAGAAGCAGCTCAAAAGGCTGCCAGTACATATTGTGGTCAGCTTTCAGAACTGGGTTGAAGATGTTGAAATACGAGGGTTGGTAGAGGTCCGAAAAATTCCGGGCTATCATGACGAACCCCTCAGAGGCGAGCTTAAGGGGCTTCGCTCAATAAGATTGAGCCGAGGGTATCGCGCCTACTATCAGATTATTAACGGCGCGGTGAAATTTGTAAACGTAGAAAGGATTGATAAACATGAGTATTAGAAAAAGCGACACGCGAAAATTTCTTGAAAAAATCACCGGCGGTCCAATCACTTTGGGTAAATTGATCGAGTCGATCCGTCTCGGCGAAGATCTTTCTCAAGTTGATTTGGCAAAGAAACTTAAAATTTCCAGGTCCCACCTTAATGATATTGAAAAGGGCAACAAGGCAGTGAGCCCCATGCGAGCCGCAAGATTTGCCAAAGCTCTGGGCCATTCTGAAGAACGCTTTGTTGAGTTGTCGTTACAGTCACTGATTGACGAGGCCGGATTGAAGCTCAAGGTTGCCGTCGATGTAGCCTGAAAAAATTCATGAGATCGTAAGCGCGCTTCATCACGCTTCAACCAGTTGCGCTTACCGTCGTCGGTTGAGAAAAAATAAAAAATGGAGTGCCCAATCGCGACAATGCTAAAATTTTCATCGCCTACGCCCTTTGATTTCTCCGCGCACATTAAAATGGTGAAGAACCCCCTCACCGAAGGGGACAGCTAAATGCAATTCGTCGCCTCGTGAATACCATCTCGCTGGCACTGAA
>JAYUVI010000529.1:0-6226 GCA_043754135.1 Bdellovibrionales bacterium
GGCACGATGTTCGAGTGATGCTCCATTTGCGTGAGTAAAATTTCATCGCCTCTGCTTAAAAATTTTCGTCCGTAACTCTGCGCCACGAGGTTGATGCCGTCTGTGGTGCCGCTTGTAAATATGATTTCACGTTCATCACGAGCATTAATGTATTGAGCCACTTGCGTACGCGTATATTCAAAAAGCTCGGTGGCTTTGCTACTTAAAAAATGCGCCCCACGATGCACATTCGAAGCCTGATATTTATTAAATTCAGTAATGGCATCGACCATAACTTTGGGTTTTAATGCGGTCGCGGCGGTGTCCAGGTACACCAGCGGTTGCCCGCGAACACTTTTCTCAAACGCTGTAAAATCATGGCGTAAATTTAAACTGCTCATGTCCAACCTCGCTCTGGCAAAGCCCTTATGATAGCGGATCGAATAAAGTCTGAGTCGATTTTATCTAGAAAATCTTTGGTGTGGCCCTCAAGTAACATCTGCACAGCCGCTTCGCGATTGAGCCCTCGACTTTGCAAATAAAAAATCTCGTCCTCATTGACCGAGCCAAACGTCGCACCGTGCGCGGCTTTTACATCGTCAGCCAAAACCTCAAGTTGCGGTCGCGAATTGGCCTCGGCGTTATCACTCAAAAGTAAATTGTGGTTGTACTGTTTGGCATCTGATTTTTGGGCGTCTTCGGCTATTACTAACCGCCCTAAAAAAACAAACTGCGATGAGTCTCGCAAAACGCTTTTGGCATTTTGGTCGCTGGTAGTGGAACCCTTTTCATGCGTCACCAAACTGCTATTCACCACATGTGATAAACCTGCACCCAACGTTAAACTATTGAGCGCGACGTTCGCGCCCTCCTCACGTAAACCGATCGCATATTCGTGACGCGATAAATGCCCGTAAGCCGTGACATTTAAAATACTCAATTGCGCGTTTTTATCGATTACGGCTTGAGTGTCGTTCATCAAACAAGCCGTCGTACCCGGTAAGCCCAGGACATATTGACCCAGTTTTAAATGACCGTTAGATGCCACATGCACATCACTAAAGTTATAAATTTCACCAGCCGCCCCCGCATCAAGAATATGCACTTCAAAAATCTCGGCGTGGCTTTCACTTTCAGCGTAATAAATATTTTTCGTCACGACAGGCTCACTCGTGTTTATGGTCACCCGCGAGTGAAAATGTACAACAGCGACTTTCAAAGGCGCTGCTTTGCGCTCTTCTCGTGTGTTCGCCAATATACGCACGACACAGCCTTCATCAATATGAGCCTGCGCGGTCCAACCCAACCCTTTAAGATTGGCATTAGGCGAACGCACGACCATCTGACGAAACCAGTCTTGATCAGAAAAAGACTTAAAACCAGCGTGCAGACTCGTGACGCTTAAAAAATCTTGTGTCGACTGCTTCGAGCGCGACTCTTGGTACTCACCATCAGCAAAAAATAAAACCGCGTGGGCTGTCTCAACCAAGCTTCCCACGTATTCTACAACACTCAATGGCGCGCTTGGCGCAGCTAAACCCACGCGCGCTTCGGTCAAGGCGTTGGGCACTTGGGCCATGCCTGCGTCTGTCGAAGCGTTAGGCTTAGTTTTTAACCATTGATCGAGTTGGGTATAACGCCAATTTTCATCGCGGCGATTGGGCAGACCTAGTCGCTCAGCCTGTGTGACAGCCTCGGCTTGCAAATTTTTAAGCCAACTGGGGCGTTCAAACGTAGGCATTGTACCCTTCTTTTTCCAGCGTGCGAGCTAGGTCTTCGCCACCCGACTTCACAATTTGTCCCTTCGCCAAAACATGCACGTGATCAGGCTTAATATAATCGAGCAACCGTTGATAATGCGTAACGAGCACAATTGCGCGATCTTCTGAACGTAACTTATTTACTCCTGCAGCGACGATACGGAGAGCATCAACATCGAGACCTGAATCAGTTTCATCGAGAATCGCAAGCCGCGGAGAAAGCACCGCCATTTGCAAAATTTCATTGCGCTTTTTTTCGCCACCCGAAAAACCTTGATTCACGTTACGTTCAAGAAACTGCGGGTCCATCTCCACAAGTTTAGCTTTTGCCATAACAAAATCATGAAACTTAGCTTCACTCATTTCAGGCGCGCCTTGGTGTTTGCAAATCGCATTGAAGCTCATACGCAAAAACTCAAGGTTATTTACGCCTGGCACTTCAACCGGATATTGAAACGCCAGAAACACGCCCTCTTTTGCGCGCAGGTCGGGCTCCATGGCGAGCAAATTTCGATATTCACCATTCATTTCATATTGAACTTGGCCACGCGTAACTTCGCAGCTTGGGTAACCGGCAATGACTCTGCCCAACGTACTTTTACCTGAACCGTTCGGGCCCATAATGGCGTGCACTTCACCCGCACGCACATTTAAATTCAAACCGCGCAACACTTCTTTCGTGACTGTTTGCGCGTCTTTTTGGCTTTTTATACTCACGCATAAATCAGAAATTTTTAACATACAGTTATCCTTCTCATTTTACCCAATGCTGTTCTCAAGTTTCATTTCAATAAGCTTCACGGCTTCCACTGAAAATTCGAGTGGCAAATGTTTAAACACGTCTTTACAAAAACCATTCACCAAAAGCGAAATCGCCTTTTCTTTTTCCAAACCACGGGATTGCAAATAAAAAAGCTGATCTTCACTGAGGCGCGAAGTCGAGGCCTCGTGCTCAATAACCGCTGTTTTATTGCGGCTCTCGATATAAGGAAAAGTATTCGCTCGCGATCGCGGACCCACAAGCATTGAATCACATTGCGAGTAATTGCGCGCGCCTTCAGCTGACGGCCGCACCTTCACCAAACCTCGGTAACTATTCACCGAGTGACCTGTCGAAATCCCCTTCGACAAAATTGTACTCTTCGTGTTGCGGCCGATGTGAATCATCTTCGTACCAGTGTCGGCTTGCATGTAATCGTGAGTAAGTGCCACAGAATAAAATTCACCCACAGAGTTATCGCCATGCAAGATCACACTCGGGTACTTCCAAGTAATGGCCGAACCTGACTCTACCTGTGTCCATGAAATTTTTGAATTGTCGCCCGCGCACTTACCACGTTTCGTCACAAAATTGTAAACACCGCCACGACCTTCTTTGTCGCCGGTGTACCAATTCTGCACAGTCGAGTAGCGAATCTCAGCATTTTCTAAAGCGACAAGCTCAACCACCGCCGCATGCAACTGATTTTCATCACGCATTGGCGCCGTACAACCTTCGAGGTAATTCACATAGCTATCATCTTCAGCAATCAGTAGCGTGCGCTCGAACTGCCCGGTGTCTTTTGCGTTAATTCGAAAATAAGTAGAAAGGTCAAGCGGGCAACGCACACCCTTGGGGATGTAACAAAAAGAACCATCAGTAAAAACCGCCGCATTTAGCGCCGCATAGAAATTATCAGTGTAGGGCACGACCGTACCCAAATATTGGCGCACAAGTTCGGGGTGTTTTTGGACAGCCTCAGAAATCGAGCAAAAAATCACTCCCACTTTTTCGAGGGCTTCAGTATGAGTTGTGCCTATCGACACGCTGTCAAAAATGACATCCATCGCCACTCCGCTGATGCGCTTTTGCTCAGAGAGAGGAATACCCAAACGTTCAAATGTTTTCAGCAACTCGGGGTCAAGATCTTCTAACTTTTTCCCGTCGTTGGCATTTTTCTTCGGTGCCGAATAGTAAGATATGTTTTGAAAGTCGATGGCCGCGTATTTGACATGAGCCCAGGTGGGCTCAACCATTTTCAACCAATGACGAAAAGCTTTCAAGCGATACTCAAGCAACCATTCAGGCTCATTCTTTTTCGCCGAAATAAAACGAATAATATCTTCGTTAAGACCTTTGGGAGCAGAGTCTGTCGCAATATCGGTGGTGAAGCCGTATTTATACTCAGTATTGGCGAGCGAAGTATTTTGCTCACTCATTGTTGGGCTCCCAGCTGACGTAATTCGGTTTTCAAATCGGTTTTCTTTCCTAACAGATCGGCCACCGTAAATGAACGATAAAACTGAGCCAGCTTTTCATTAAACGACCGCAAAGGCGAAGCCACATTACACTGTGCCGAAATTTCACACTCTGCCATGCCCGAAACGCAACGCACGACTTCAACTTTACCGCTGATAAGCTCAATAATTTCGAGAAAAGAAATTTTACACAAGTCGCGCACTAATAAATAACCACCGCCAGCACCAAGCTCGGCCTTAAGAATTTCAAGACGCACCATTTGCTGCATGACTCGCGAAGTGGCATCGAACGGCACCCCTGTCGCCGCACAAATCTCTTTCACGGTCGTCAATTGGCCGGCGTACTTACCGCTCATATATTTAAGGGCAATCAGAGCGTATTCAACTTTGCGATTAAGGCGGACCATATACCACAACCATTCGGAAACTCTTAGTTAATCAGATTTTTCATTCGCCAATGTAATGAGTTCTCATTTGGTCTTCAACTTAAATAAGCTTTATTTTAACTTATTTAGACCAACAGGGCCAAAAATCATTGTTACTCGCTAACCTCATAGACAAAGCCAAGTCATTTCATTAGCTTGCCACGGTATGATTTGGGCATTTGGACGACTTATTTTTATTTTCATCGGCACACTTATAGTTTTTGCCATGGGTGTGTTAGGCCTGCGTTTTCTCGGCGGTCAGGGCACTGTCACCGAACTTTCTCACCCCTTACTGCACTCGACGCCATGGGTGATTTACGATGGTGGCGATCTCAACGCCGGGTCCGCGCAATCTATGCCCGCTTTGCAAAAAGCAAGTGATGATGCCACTTCGAGTACGTTTCTAGGGCTGCACGTGCGCCTCACGCAAGATGGCGAATGGGTTTTGTACGCTCCCGCGCGCCTTGAAGAACTCACCACCGGCCAAGGTTTTGTCAATCAACACAGCATGGTCGAAATTAACCAGCTGCATTTTAAAAATGCACCGCCCGAAAGTCGGTTGCTCACTTTGGAGCAAGCTTTAACAGTTTTTTCACAGTCACTTTTCTATATCGAAGTGTTGCAGCCGGCCTCGCCCAATTTGGAAAAAATTTTTGACTTGATCGATAAACACAAACTCGTAGACCGTGTGGTCCTTACCTCTCCGTTTGCGGATACCCTTCGCGAAATTCGCGGTAAGACGGGCGCTTGGCTGACCGGCTCATCGACCATCGAACTCAACAAAGCCCGTTTCATGACGTCGATTTTTTTAGAGACAGTGGTCGACCTACCGGGCGATGTTTTTGTTGCGTCTAGCGATCTGCATCCGCGTTTGAAAGCTGAGCTTTTGCGACGAAAAAAAATTATTTTACACACTACGCGCCCCAACATTTACCGACAACTAGTTGATGGACCCGCATTATCCCATTAACCTTTTAAAACTATGGAAAACGTCACACAAAAAGCCGCTACGTCCGCTATGAATTTCAGTGCTCTTGATTCTATTTTGGCGGCGAGTTGGCCGGTGCAGCTGACGCTGCTTATTTTAGCGGGAATGTCCGTTTTTTCGTGGGCGATCATCGTCGCGAAACGCAAATCGATACTTAAAATTCGCTCATCTAACAGCAGTTTTTTAGATGTTTTTTGGAGGACCACTTCTCTCGACGATCTCAATTCTAAGTTAAGCGAGTTCCCCGACAGCAATTTGGCGCGAGTTTTTCTTGCCGGCTATCTGGAATTACGTAAAATTGCTGATTCTAACTTAGCTAAAACTTCAGGGTCGACATCAGTGCCCTCGCTTTCTGGTATGGATAACCTTGAGCGCTCTTTGCGCAAAGCGATTGATGTTGAACTCACTCGACTTGAAATGCGCCTCAGTTTTCTCGCCACGACAGGTAGCACGGGCCCTTTTATAGGGTTGTTCGGTACAGTCTGGGGTATTATGGGAGCGTTTCACAAAATTGGTGCGACCGGAATGGCGAGCCTCGCTGTCGTGGCCCCGGGTATTTCTGAGTCATTGATCGCGACAGCTATCGGTCTTGTCTCGGCAATACCTGCTACCGTGGCCTACAACCATTTCGCTTCAGAAATTCAGCGCGAGACGATCGAACTCAATAACTTTGCGTCAGATTTTTTAAATATCGCGAAACGCAACTTCTTTAAAGACAAGTGAACCATGGCAATGTCAGGCGGTAGTTTCTCACATAAAGGCCGCGCGCGGGCGATGAGTGAAATCAATGTCACTCCACTTGTCGACGTTATGCTGGTGCTGCTCATTATTTTTAT
>JAYUVI010000530.1:0-6855 GCA_043754135.1 Bdellovibrionales bacterium
TACTCTTTAATATTGCGAATTTTTTTGTTGGTAATAATGTGCGCGAGTTGCAAATACTCAGCCTCGCTAAATGGCAAGAAAATCGAAATGGCATCGAATCGATTTAAAAAGCTCATGCGAAACGCTTTTTGCAGGTCATCCATCACTAAACGGCGCAATTCAGGGGATTTTGGGTTAGCGAGAATCGTGTCTGAAGCCGCGTTCGTTGTGAAAATCAAAAATCCACCCCGGGCGAACAATGGCTGCTGGTAGCGATCGTAGAAAATGCCTTCGTCCATCATAAAATAAAGCTGATCGAGCACTTCAATCGAGGCTTTGTCTATTTCTTCGAACAAATAAATCGCGTAAGGCGAATTGGTCAGAGCACGCGCTAAAACCTCTTGAAAGGTCACGAAGCTCGCTGAGTCTTTGTACGACGTCATATCAAAAGTGATCAAACGCTGGTCAGTAAAATCGGCCATGCGTTTAGCGATGTAGCTCTTACCAGTGCCCGTCGGGCCCGCGAACATCACGGTGCCAATGGGGCGATCATCAGTACGACCAGCAATGTAGCCGGTTTTTGCTAAACGCACGAGATCGCGTTTACCTTCTTCTACACCGACAACATCAGAATCAAGTTTAGCGCGCAAATTGCGAATGACCGAGAAATCGCGTTTGATCAACCACTCAGGTACCTGCGCGAGCTTCATCACGGCAAGACGCACGTCTTCCATAGTGAATTGGTACTCGTTATAATACCCCTCGACGGCCATAGAAATTTTAAAACCTTGGGCCACTCCACTTGCATCTGATTTGAATTCGAGAATTAATTTATTGGCCGGGTAAAACTTCGTGCGAAAAGCTCCCTTTTGACCCGTGAGTATTTCAAGCACGTTACCGCGCGCATCTTTCACGGTGAGAGTGTCATAGTTATTTTCAAGATCAAAACTATCGAACACCAATTGCACTTCGCGAGCTTGTGGGTAATCGACAGTCCAAGTCAGTGTCGAATTGACCGGGTAAGGGTGTGGAGTTTCAAACAGCACATTGTTGTTGCGCGTCTGGCGATTCGCTGCGCCCTTTTCGCGAATCAACTTATCAACAATTGAAAGCGAACGCTCGGGCTCTGTGCTATTCGGCATGTAGTAGTTCGCGTATTTCAATAAATAATTCAACTCGCGCTCTTCCAATTTCAAATACGGGTAAAGCACCGTGAGATATTTTTGCACGACCAAAGCCACTTGTGACATTTCAACTGGCGGCAAAACCACCTTCGTCGCAAAAGCGGCGATCACATACGAGTTTCGCGAACGAATCACATCGTTGTAATCGTACTTGTTCATAAACGCGACTGTGCGCAAACGACCGGCGGTGATATTGCTCGCATACTCTTGCTCAATACCGGTGTCGTCGTTACGGTGTGAACCCAGTCCGATCAAGCCGCCGAGCGAGTTAAAATAGAGCACAGCGTTTTTGTTATCGGCAGGTGCAAGAATTTGTGAGCGCCAGTACTCATCGACCTCACCCACATACGAGTGACCTGACTCGATTTTATTAATGTCGACTTCAACGTGCCAAGTTTGCTGACAGCGTGAGCCCGGGCGAGTCGCCAAACGCGCAAAAATATATTTATAAAAATTATCGCTCTCACCGACAATGAGAACGCCTTTGTTTAATTGTGGACCGCAAACGATTTGCTCAACCGCATCAACGATCGTGTCGAAAGTGTCAGTGAATTGCATGAGCTGCGTGATCGAACGCCAACCTTCGGTCACCGGGTAAGAGGCATTGCCTGGCCCAATAACGAAACCCGATTGTGACAGTATATTCATGTCAGGTTGACGACTTGTCTGCGCAAATGACGTGACTGAAATTAGAGCTGCGAACAGCCCCGCCGCAAATGAAATACGGCCAAATGAAACCTTCATGTTTCCCCCTTAAAATTATTTTAATACTGAAGTCCTACAAGCCTCAGATGCAAGGCGGGAGAGAGCAAGCGCGGAGGCGGGCGTAACCGCCCGTCGCACAAGCGCGCGACCGACCAACGCAGTCAGCTGAGGCTTGTAGGACTTCAGAACCCTAGCCAGTTTAGGATGCCGACGCGGGTGAGTGTGGTCAAGAAATCTTGCGTGACGCGAATGGCGCCTAACCCCAGTACGCTTTTGCGAAATTTAAGAATAGCGGGGCGAGCGAATTCAAACATGCAAAATTTTATCGTGCCGTTGTAACACAGATCAAAAACAAATCGACTCACCATCATAGCGAGAAAGCCATCTTGAAAATAGTGTGCGAGCATCTGACTAGTGGCTGAGTTCATCGCGCCAAATGAAATAAAAAACATAAAGCGATTCCAGCGATTGCGAATAAAATAAACAGGCCCGCCAAGCAGTGACGCAATAATAGTCATAATAATATTCACCATCGATTGTTTGTGAATACTCATGTGACCTTTGCCTTGATCGACAAAAAATTTCTGCTCTGGGTTTGATGAATCAGTAGCCCATAGACTACGCGAGGTGTATTCAGAGGCCGCGGTGATGGCGGTATTCACTCCGGCGAGAACGACGATGCTCGCGCGGTTAGTCCACCAAGACGCTGCCCATTTTATCATGGGGACTGAGACCGCAGACTGCCCTATGGCTAATACTGAGAAAATTTGAACGGCAATGCGCTTGCCACCAGATTGTGCAGACACTTACTAGAGTGTAAGGATTTGGTGAGCAGATTAAAGGCATGATACTTAAAGTCCAGACCTTGGTCGGTTCTTTTACTGACACTTCACCTTGGATATCATTCCGCCTAGGACCGTCATACAAGTCACATGTCCCAATAGCGTGCAGGCCGTGCCCACTGTTGGAAGAACGCCCCGACCTATTATTATAGTGGTGTCACAAACTGCAGCTGAGCCGAAGGGCAAAGCCTTCCATCTGCCGGTCGCAGCGACACAAGTGTTGCCCCTAACTTTGAAGCCGGTATTACAGCTGGCGAGCGTACACTTGCCGAAGTTTGAACCATTCCAGCTCTGTGTGCCTGAGCCATTGGCGATTGCACAACTGCGCGTATTACTCTCACAAGTGTTGCCCTGAGGGTGCGCGCTGCCGGCACACGAAACGGCCACGGTGATCGTACCCGTATCTTGGCCCACTCCATTTTTCACAATTACCGTGTACACTCCCGCATCAGAAAGTTTCGCGACAGCCAGGGAGTACGAGCTTGTTGCAAATTGCACCATACGAGTGCCATCTTTATACCATTCGTAAGTGAGGCCATCGCCACCTGCAGTAATCGACAGATTAAGCGCGGCGCCAGCGCGAATAGAAACACTCACCGGCAGTTGCAAAATGCGTGGAGCTTTGTTGGCCGCTGCCAAGCAAGCATTTATTTCGGCTTGAGTGATGCCGCAGGGGTGACCGAACTCTAAACCATCTGACGATGAATTGTATTCGCCCATATCAATGTCTTCTGCACAATTTTGAAAAAGCGAAAGGCTGATTGTGGCTACCCCGACACTCAGTAATACGCGTATCGCTGTTTCTTTGCTTTTCGACATGTCGAGCCCCCTCGAAAGACCCTGTTTTGGGCCTTCCGATTTATCGGCTCATTCTGAGAAAATCTTTAGCGGCCGCCATTCTTCGCGATGCCCCCCAAATAACGGCCAGCCCCTTCGCCCACGGGAGTTCGCGAGCTCCGGCGCGCGCGTCCATGCGCTCACGCCAGCGGCTCGCGCTTAGCGCTCGGCCCGCGTGTACGCAGGCTGCCCGCCGGCGAGGCCTGCGCTCGCGAACTCCCGTGGGCGAAGGGGCTGGCCGTTTACAGATTGGATGGTCAGTGGGTGGTTTGGTCATCTCTTTTTGGAAAAACTGGCCGCAAAAGCAGATAAGCCCTATCAAACGCTCATCAACGACCTTTATGAAAAAGCGACTAAGGATGTGGCTTAGAAGACTTGCTGGGTGTTAGTCGACTTCGGGCCCTGGCCGGTTTGGGTCTCTCAATTTTCAATCCTATCGAGCGATTTTAAATTGAACTTTCGGATTAATTTTTTCATTGTAGGAAATGAGTTTGTCCGTTGAGACTTTATCAATCCGGTGATTCACAATTTCGCTGACTCGTGCTTGGTCAATACCTAGAAATTTTGCAAATTTAATTTGCGAGATGTGACTTTCGTTCATGTAGCGGACTAGGTTTTGGCAAAGATCCCAGCGAAATTTCTCAGCGGCGGTCGAGCTGTACCACATGAACACGGTTCAACTTAAGGCGTAAGCACCAATAAGTCGATGTTTTCAAACATGCAATCTCGTCGGGTGGCAAGTCTTAATTGGCGTTGGGAGCTGGCTCGCCTAATATGTTCGAACAACAGTCATCATTCGTAACAGGATTAAACTTTTTTTGGCTGGTCGTTTACTAGCTGGTTTGGTAGTCAGCATGTAGTTTAAAATTATTAGGTTTAGACTGGCCATTGACTTGTAGTCTTATTTATGAGACATTAGCTTTATGATATCGCCACTACCTCAATGCATAAGAGAAGTTCGTGAGTTTCCAGAAGATGTAAGAGGTGAGCTGGCCGACGCCTTGGCTCGTTTAGATGAGGGGCATACTTTGCCTATGCCGTTATCACGACCCATGCCAAGTATTGGCAAAGGCGTACATGAACTGCGTTTTCGGGATAGAGCGGGGATTTATAGGCTCATTTACGTATTAGTTGGTGGTGGGATTATTTATTTGCTTCACGCTTTTATGAAAAAAGATAAGAAAACGCCAAAACCCAATATTGATTTAGCCAAAAAACGGTTAAAGGAGTTAGGAATATGAAACGCAAAAATTCGGGTAATGAAATTGCAAAAATGGTTGGGGTTTCGCCAGCACGAGGGATGGAAGCCGTTATAAAAGCTCAGCTCATTACTGCGATTTTAGAAGCTATTCAAAAGAAGAAGCTGACTCATGCTGAGGTTGCTAAGCATGCAAAGCTCCCAAGAAGCGCAGTTACAGGCATTTTATCGGGAAGCTTGCAGAAGGTGACTATAGATCGCGTACTTCGATTGGTTGAGGCAGTAGGGTTGGTGGCAGAGATTCGTGTTAAGAATTTTGCGGCTTAATGAGGACGAGTGTTTTCTGAAAAGTCTAGCCCTTGATATTTTGAGGCAGCGAGTATAATTGCATGATCCTCGTGAACAGAAAATAATAGCCACCCCAAAAACACTTATTAACAGCGCGCTTCCCCATCGCCTTTACACTGAGCTTTAAAAACGCAAGCAACACCAGCGAAACCAGCGTCTGCCGAAAGAGAATCAAAAGAGGCAACCCGATAGCGGTTTGCCTCTTGACTCAATTCCCACCCTGCAGCTGGTTCAGAGCCTACAAGAACTGTCGTTTATCAAGGCGAGGTAATACAGAATGGAAAAATGATTGTAATCACTTTGACGGTCGTACAGAAATTCTTTGTAAAACAGGCGTACGATGTACGACCAGAGGCCGGAGCAAGGGTTGCCGAAAAGGCTGGGCTGAGTACTGGCTTGGTGTTCTTAAATAAATTGACCCAAGGTAAGCACTCTGATGCAATTGAAAAGAGGTATGAAGGTATTTTTCAATAGGCGCTCAAAGATGCTATCGAGTGATCAAAGTCAAATAGGTATGCTCAATACGCATAAGTATTTTCAAATTTTTTGTTATTTGCCAGAGGCAGAACTTAAAGATGCTGGTCTTTATGTCAAGTTTAGTGAGCTGGTTGATTTAACAAATGTAGAAGAGTTGCGGCGGGCGCAGCGAGATCAAGGTGATTTAGTATATACGTATACAACTTACCTCATCCGCGCCGTAGCTGACTCTTTGGTTAGTTTTGAATATGCAAATCGACGCGTTTTTCGTTCACCATTAAGCTTTTTGTCGGGCCCGAGTTTACAGAAATTTGAGTCGGTTGACATTGCGGTGGCAGCCGAATGGGATATGAAAGAAGTCCCTTCTGCCGCCTTTGTCGATGTACTTAGGGGTGCAAATCAAAAGAGTAGCTCAAGTATAACTCACTGGCTTTCGGATTTATATCACCATGACTCTATTCCCAATTTACAACTGACCAATTTTAAAAAACTGATCCGCTATTTACCTGCCCGCCTTGCGGCTCTGCTCGCAACTTTGCCAAAATGGGTGCCTAGTCTTTGGGTTAAATATCGCGGGGGCAGTGTTTTGATCAGCTCACCAGGCAAATATGGTGTGGACTCAATACAAGCTGTTTGGGCATGGCCAATTGGCTTCTCTTTTGGTTTTGTAAAAAAACGTGCGGTTGTTAAGGCCAATGAATTGACTGTTGTGCCCTCCTTTTATCTAACCATGAGCTTTGATCGACGAATTATGGCTGGCGCCAGTGCTGCGCGGTTTTTTAAGCACGTTGTTGATAATCTTCAGAACCCCGGGCCAGAAAAGTGAAGCAGCTTTACACTGAACAGCTCATTCAAGCGCCAACAGCTGTTGTTTGGCAGGTTTTAACTGATTTTTCCAAATATAGGAGTTGGAATAAATTTATACCCGACGCCTCTGGCGGGCTCTATTTAGGCTCACAACTGAATATTAAGATTCATCCGCCGAGTCAGTCAGCCCGAAAATATAAAGTTGAACTTACTGAAGTTGAAATTGAGAAAAAGTTAACATGGCTTGGTCACTTTTATATCACCTATTTGATTGATGGTCGGCATACAGTCGAACTAAAAAAAATAAGTTCAAGTCAAACACTCGTTTTGCATTACGAAAATTTCACGGGTCTTTTAGTGCCATTTGTTTGGCGATCGTATATCACCAAATTTTTATTAGCGGGCTTTCACGAAATGAATCTGGGGCTAAAGACTCATGCCGAATCCATTTACACAAAACCAATTTGATGTCGTCATT
>JAYUVI010000531.1:0-2418 GCA_043754135.1 Bdellovibrionales bacterium
TCAGTGCACCCAAATGCGAAGTGATTACCGCAAACACGCCGTTATCGATGTAAGTGTCGATAAACCCGCGCGCTAAAGCTGAGCCTTCTTCGGGGTCGGTAGAGCCACAGATTTCATCGATCAACAGCAAAGTTTGCGGTCCTTTGGTGCGGGTAGCTTCATCGAGAGTTTTTAAGTGCGCGGCAAAAGTACTTAAGTTAGCGTCGACACTTTGGGCATCGCCAATCGAAACAACCAAAGTCGTGAAGAATGGGATTTTCGAATTCTTTGATGCACAAACCGGCAGACCCGCGCGCGCCATTTGTGCCGCTAAACCAACGGCTTTTAATAAAACAGTTTTACCACCGGCGTTTGGGCCCGAAAGCAGCAGCACCCGCTTGTCGGCATCGAGCTCGACCGAATTGGTAATGATCTCATATTTTTTTGGGGTGGCCGATAGGGGCATCCCCGATTTTTCGGCATTGGCTACGGCTGCATGAGCATTCAAAACCAACAAAGGGTGACGCACGTCCTTTAAGAAAAACTCTTCGTTACCAAATTCGCAAGGTTCGGCTTTCAGTTGATTCGCTAAAGCCCCTTGTGACAAGCGCACATCGGCCTCGACCATAGCCTTACGAGTTTCATCAAATTGAAAACGCAAAGTGCTTAGGTAATTCGAAAGCTCAATCAGCAAACGCTCAATCTCGGCTTCAATTTCGACTTCGATCTCACGCAAGCGGTTGTTGAGCGGTACGACTTCTTGAGGCTCCATAAACACGGTTTGTTTAGATTGGCTGGCGGCATGCACGATGCCTTGAAAGCCATGTTGTAAACCACTTTTAATCGGCAACACCCAACGCCCTTCACGGGTGGTGACGAAGCGATCTTGCAGCATATGTTCCAGCTGATAATCTTTCACCAAACGTTCTAGAGTGTTGTTCACCTGTCGACCGAGCTGTGTTTTCTCGGTGCTTAAGGTATGTAATTTCTCACTCGCGTCGGTGCGAATATCGCCATCTAAAGTCATGATTTGATCAATGGCTGACAACGGTTCTTCAGCCGGCAACAACTGCGCAGCCAGGGAACGCAAATAAGGCGTGGCCACAGGTTTTAAAATTTCGCTCAAAGCTAAAGTTTCGAAACAAAAATGGCGCACATCCCGCAACTCGAGCGGTCGCAATACTGCGTTCTTAACCAAGCGATTGTACCAAGGAGAAAATAAATCGAGACTCTCCATACGCGGGCGTAACCCCGAGCGAGTGAGCGCCCCCACTTCTAAAATTTCGCGAAAACTACGTGTGGCTTCGGTCGGCGATTCAAGGGGGCCTAATTTATGCAATTCAGTGCGGCCCAACTCGCTCGTGGCGAGAAGGGTGAGTCGATTGATAATTTCACTCCAGTCGAGATTGCGTAGATCTTTCAAACCATGACCTCATAAGAACCAAAAGCAGAATGAATATAAGGAGTGCGGTCATTAGCCAAGGGTATTTTTGGTAAACCGTGGGGGGAGGTTTCGAATTGTAGGGAATTTTGTAGAAACCCACCCACTCCGTGTTCAACGGTGATTTTTCTAAGATTTCTCCTGTCGCCAAAACCACTGTTGAAATGCCGGTGTTGGTTGAACGAACGAGTGGCAAACGAAACTCGATAGCGCGACCCAAAGTCATGTAAAGGTGCTGGTAAGGTTCTTGCCAGGTGCCGTACCAAGAATCATTGGTGAGATTGACAAAAATCTTTGCGCCTTGTTGAGCTAGCTCAGCTGAAAAATGCGGGTAAAGACCCTCGTAGCAAATTTGCGGTCCGACAGTCAGGGCGTCACCATTTTTTAATTTGACAGTGGCCACTTGCGGCCCCAAACCCCGGGCAAAATCACCGACCTCCTGGACCGCATCTTTTAAAAACGGAAAAGTTTCTGCTCCCGGCATAAATTCACCAAACGGTAGCAGCCATGTTTTGTAATAAGGGTGAGGTTGCATACGACCGTCTTGTTCGACCACAAAAAAAGTGTTGGTGACCTTGCCATCTTTCGGCGCATAGCCATAACCACCAACAAACAAATGAGTTTTGAGTTCACCGGCAAGATAGAGCAACTGTTTGGCATAGAGTGGGTAATCGGCCGGAGCGTCTAAACTTTGCGACCACATACGTTGATCAACATCATACGGGTAGGCAGTTTCAGGCCACACGAGAAAATCCGGTACAGCTTGCGGGGCCAGCTCACGAAAAGCTTTGTGGGTGAGAAACAAATAGCGAGTGTAAATGGCTTCACGATAAGAATCTCTGTGTTCGGCATATTGCTTTTCAAGGTTGCCGATATTGGCTTGGGTGATAGCGGCCTTCACCTCCCGATCAGGTGCGGGCAATGTATGAACAAGCGCATAGCCGCCAATGTTGAGGCCTAGAAAAATCGCCAAACTAAAAGCTAAAGGGCGCCAAGCT
>JAYUVI010000532.1:0-2672 GCA_043754135.1 Bdellovibrionales bacterium
TTCGGTAATTTCGACTTTTTTAGCAGCCGGCTATGAAATCGACTCCATTGTTGAGGCCTTCATGAAAGGCTCAGGCCAGTCAGTCGCCCACTCCCGCAATAAAGCTCGTGACCCAAGCCCCAGCTATTTGCGCCCTATTTCGTATCGCGATTTATTTGCACTTAACATTCGAGCTAGTCACCCCACTCGCCTGTTCGCCAGCTTTTTTCGCAAAAAACCACTTATTACTGGCGGCTTAGAAGTTTTATTTAAACGCGGCTTTAAGGTGAACGGTATTTTTTCAACCGATAACCTTGAAGCTTATTTGCGCGAGAATGTTCACCCACAAAACACGTTCAGCTCTTTAGGAGTGAAACTTTATATTGTAGCAACACAACTCAACCACTCCCGCAAAGTTATTTTTGGCCAGTTCGATGAGACCACTAAAACCGATCACATCAAATATGCGAATTTCGCAAGTGTGAGCCAAGCGGTGGCGGCGTCAGCCTCTCTACCACCGTTTTTTGCGCCTTACGGCATTCACGATGATAAAGGTAAAGAGATTTACTACTTTGATGGCGAGATTCGCGACACACTTTCTACTCACATCGCTGCTGATCACGGATCTGATTTAGTGATCGCTTCGTATTCGATTCAGCCCTATCACTATAATAAAGATATTGGTTCGCTACACGAGTTTGGTATGCCGATCATTTTCAACCAAGCGCTTTACCAGGTCGTGCAACAAAAAATCGACAGCCACATTCGTTATCAAAAAAATATTAGTCAGTTACTTGCCGCTGTCGAAGGCTATATGAAGCAAGCGAATATTTCGGTCGAGCACAGAGAAAAACTGCTCGAAATTTTAATATCGCGCACGAAATATAATCCCAATGTAGATTACATTTACATTCACCCATCGCCGCAAGACTACGAAATGTTCTTCGCCGATCACTTCAGTTTAAAACCTGAAATTCTATCCCACATAGTGAAAACCGGTTTTAAAGCGGCGATGCAGGCTTTACGAAAACATTCGGTTTAGAGTCTGCAAAAGCTTAGTCTTCAATACAGGTGCCGACATCCCACGAGCTTTACAAAAGCGACGCAACCGCGCGGCGCACTTGTTGGTAAAATGGTTCAGTGGCAAATCCAAGAACCACCACACAAACGGCCATGAAGCCCACAAGTATCGGCGTAATGCGATATTGGCTCGCGACTTCGGCGCCCTGTTCGTCACGCATGTACATGAGCATGATGGGACGCAAGTAGTAGTAAGCGCTAATTACAGAGTTGATTGCTCCCCACACGGCCAGCCAAAAGAGCCCTTGTTTGATCGCCGCTGAAAATAAAAAGAATTTTCCGAAAAAACCAACAAGTGGCGGTATGCCAGCTAAGCTCAGCATAAAAATAGCAAACATAAGGGCTACGCCGGGGCTACGTTTAGCTAAGCCTTTGAGATCGTCGACCAAAATCGTGTCCCCTTCGCGTTTTTCTAACATGCACACCACGCCGAAAGAACCCAATGTCATAATGGAGTATGCAAGTACGTAATAAATAACACTCAAATCGCCACGCCAGCTTTCGCCACCAACAGAGGCCGCAATGATACCAATCATCACATAACCGCTGTGAGCTACGCTCGAATAGGCAAGCATGCGCTTTAAGCTATTTTGAATGATCGCCGCTATGTTACCCACACACATTGTGAGAACGGCAAGCCACTGCATGACCGTAATCATGTCCATGTTCAGGGTCGTCGCTAAGTAGTCACCACGCACTAAGCGTAAGAATGCCACAAAAGTTGCGAGCTTCACTCCGGTTGCCATAAAAGTGGTAATGGGGGTCGGTGCACCTTCATAAACATCGGGCGCCCAAGCGTGAAAAGGCACAATCGCGGCTTTAAAGCAAAAACCCAAAATCGCAAGCACGATACCAACCATGAAAAGTGCGCTTTCAGCAAAGTAGGTTCCCGATTGTGCGAGAATTTTATCGATGTAAGTCGTGCCTGTTACACCATAAATAAAGGCCACACCGTATAAGAAAAGCGCTGAGGCAAAGCTGCCCAATACGAAATACTTAAAGGCGGCTTCTTTCGAAATTTTTTCTTCGCGGCTTAAAGCGATGAGCAAGTACAAGCACAGAGACATAATTTCAATCGCAATGAATGTGAGAATCAAATCATTCGACCAGGCCAGAATCATCATACCGATGGCCGCGTTCAACAATAAAAATAAAAACTCAGAGAATTGGCTACCATTGGTTGCTTTGTTTTCGCGAGCCACAACTGCAGCGAAAATCGTGATTATCGCAATTGAAACCGCAGCTAACATTGAAACACCGTCAAAAATTAGCGCTCTTGAAAAAGCGTAGTACGGCTCTTTTTGTTCAGTTAAAAATACCCCTGCAGCGCCAACTGCACCTAGCACACCCAGCATTGAGAGTGATAAGGCGACTAAAGAATCTGTTTCACTATTATTACGCAAAACTTTAACCGTGATCGGCAAAAGACTGCTTATAAAAATTAAAATGATCGGCGCAATACAAATAAAATCTTGCAGCTGCAAACTATTAGCGGCGTTCATGTTTTTGACCTTCTGTTTGCGATACAGTCACAGCCTTTTGGCCTTCTATCGCGAGCTGGTAGTTACCTTTGTTCCCAATCAATTTTTTAAATATTCTAAAGTGAGTGTGAA
>JAYUVI010000533.1:0-4037 GCA_043754135.1 Bdellovibrionales bacterium
ATATTACGATAATTCAAAACTAGTGAAGCAAGTTCTCGGGCCCAACGGGTTGGTCGCCACCTACAAATACAAAGGTGAATCTTTAGCTTCAATCCTGAATGCGTGGAAAAATACTTATTCTTACGAGTACGACAACTTCTACAACCTGACGCGCGCCTCTTACCCCGATAAAACTTTTATCGAAATAAAATACAATGTCGACAAAGATTGGGTAACGCAATTTCGTGATCGCGCCGGGTGTGTTGAGACTTACGTTTATTCAGATAATGAAAAAGACCCACTCAACAATTACCGCTCTGAAGTAAAAAAAATATGTAAGGGCAAAGTGACGAATACGAGTTCATATGAATTTTGGCATCGCGTACGCAAAGATGGCGTGCGATTTTTAGAGCGTTCTTTAGCTGTGGTCAATGGACAAACCACCGACACTGTTTATCATGAGGTCTTTGGGCGCCCCACTATGATCAAGCAAAACAATGTGGTCATGAAAATGGATTACGGCCCGCAAGGCCAAATGCTCAGAAAAGCTATGCCCAATATTGTGCACACGTTCAAATACAATGAAAGCTGCAATAAAGTTTCACAAGTGATTGTGGAAAGCACAAATAATTCTCTTATTGCGGGTACGAACGAGCGTCAGCGTAAACCAGCCAAAGCAGGTGCCGCCAAGAAACTTACGCAGACAACGCAGTTTTTTTATGACTCCAAACGCTGCAATTTAATTTCAGCTAAAAATTCGACGGGCCAAACTGTATCGCTCGGCTACGACTTACGCGGCCGCATTACGCGAATTTTCGACCAATCGAAAAAAGAAGTCACCATTAGCTACGAAGAGCGTTTTGGTAAGCCGTTTGTGGTGAACCGTCCCGGCTTAGGTTCGATTCGCTTTGAGTACAAAGAAGATGGTTCGGTGTCTAAATTCGATAGCCCAGATACGGCGGTTGTAGCCGTGCAAGTGGCGAGCATTTTCAGCAACTTACTTGAAATTATTGCGCCTGCGACGACTGACTCCAATACGATTTAGTCAGATTCGTTTCTCACAGACGTCTGGAGAACGCGTCGCTGAAAATGAATACCAACAGCCGACGATGTGATGGAACTACATACACAACAGCGACAATACAATAGCTTCAGTGAAATGTGTCAGCGATGTCCCGAAGTTCAATACCAGAAAGACCGTTCTTGCCGCAAGATCGCTCAACAACTGTCTAAATAGTCGACAAATCTCATTTTGAGGCAGTCTGCAACCCATCGGAATTACACGTTATTGCCATAATAATTGCTTCCAAACCCTGGCATAGGCTTCGCAATACTGCTCAGTAGTACGAAGGAGATTTTATGAACAAGCTTTTACTAATAATCACGTTTGCTATAGCGTCGTTTTATATAGGCCAAGCAATGGCAGGCTCAGATTGTCCGCGAAACCAGAGCCGATACGTGAAAACGTCGACTGCAGAAGCTAAGCCAAAACCATTTCAAGCTGGACCCCAAAAAATATTATCTAAAGGCGTAAGAGAAGCGTAATCACCGCGGACTGCATTATCACATTTGCGGTCGAGTGATCACTCCGTCATTGCGTCGTCTTGGTCTGCAGAGGCCGAGGCGCGCGAACGATCTTTCGCTGATGTGTGTGAATCGTCGCGTCCGGGCGTATGAGTTTCATCAATAAATTTTGATCTGATTTTCGCACCGGCTTCGCGGGCGCGTTTCTTTAATTTATCAAATGCTGATTCGGCTTCATCCTTCGCTAGAGCCAATTGCTCCTCTCGCGCCGACAGTTCAGTTTCACGTTTTTTCTCTACAGTATCACTACGATTAAAACTCATACCAGACAATCGCAACCCGGGCTGATTATCGCCACGCAAAGAATGACTAAAACGTGTGTTAAGAGATTTAGTCACGCGAGTCCAAGTATTGCGAATAAAAATGCCTGCGGCCTGCGCGGTTTCATCTATCGGCGCTACAAAATTTGATGTCGTCAGAAAAACCATTGTGTGGTCTTCAATAGTTTGATCACCCCAGCGCACTTGCATAAGCAAAACTACCACCATGGTGACACATAAAATTCGAATGAAAAAAAATATCTCGCTCATAGTCATCTCCCTCACAAATCAACTTACAACTAAGTATCCAGACTACTTCGGGTGCTGTCCCCACACTCGTTACACAACTGGCCGCACTACAAGTCGCGCCGCTCAACTATCCCGTCGCGCCGCTCACCTTCGCCATTTTTCGAGTAATACCCACAGCACCACGAATCGCTTTTAATAATTCTTCTGACTTAAACGGCTTCGCCAAAAAACTGCAGCAGCCGATTTCGAGTGCTTTTAACAAAAGCAGCTCTTGCGACTCGGTTGAACACGCAATAATTTTTACATTGGGATTTTTTTCTAATATTTCGCGACTCGCATCGACGCCATTTTTTTTCGGCATCACCATATCCATCAAAACCACTTGTGGCCGCATACGCTCGACTACACGTACAGCTTCTTCTCCGTTCGTAGCTTCAGCAATGAGTTCAATCTCTGTGTTTTGTACAATATTGCGAATGGCCTCACGTATGAACGGCGCATCATCGACTATTACGAGTTTGATTCCCATATCAAATATTATAGTCTCATCTCAGACGTGGAACGAACGAAATTCTCAGTCAAACTCATCACATTTCTCTCAGGTTTTAGCGGCCTCACGGCTTATGGCGTGATTTTTGGCGCTCTCCTGGTCTGTGGTCTAGGCGTTCCACTCCCCGAAGACATTACTCTCATCGCCGCTGGTATTTTGGCTGGCTTAAAAAGCATCACACTTTGGGGCGCTATACTCGTCGGTTTTATCGGCGTCCTTGCGGGCGATTGCATTTTATTTTTTATCGGTCGTCGTTTCGGTTATCGCGTTTTTACAATCCCGGTTTTTCGTTCGATTTTTACTGAAAAACGCGTACAAATGGCGCGCAAAAAAGTTTTAGCTAATTCGCAGTTCATTTGTTTTTCGGCGCGATTTTTACCTGGTCTACGTGCCCCTATTTACCTCACCGCGGGAGTAATGGGCGTAAACCCCATGACATTTTTGCTACTCGATGGTCTCGCCGCACTTATCAGCGTGCCCGTATGGGTGTATTTAGGTTGGTACTTTGGCGCTAACCTTGATCACGCACTGGCGGTTGCTTTGAGAGCACAAAAATATTTAGTTGGCTCAATCGTGGTGATGATCCTTATTTATGTCGGCATAAAAGTTTATCGGGGCCGCAAAGAGAAAATAGAAATAGCCGCCGAACTTGCACACACTCCGTCGGCTGATGAACACGTGATTGAAGCCGATGAACAACGGCCCATCGACACTATCAAACCTGACTAGTTACCGGAGTAAACATAAGTCATTTAATCTGTGACGAAAATCTTATCAGCTCAATCGCCCCAGGTGTAGCCCAATTGAAAAAGCGTCATTCCACTCCGAACTGATACGCCTTCAGGTTTTGTCGCCGTGATAGGGTCAGCCACTTTAGCTGTGCCCTTGTACACCGTCTGATCGTGTCGATAAGATAGCTGCCAGAAAACGCGATTACTGTGATCGATGATAAATTCTTGCCCCAATAAAAACCGAATGGCGTATGAGTTAACACCACTACCACTTTTTACTCCCGCACCCACTTCAGTGACTCTCAACTTAGGCATAAGTTCAACGCCGAATGAGATTTTGCGAGAAATATCTGTTGGCACCGTACCCATCAGAGCCAAGGCTACTCCAGCAGATTTTATTTTTACGCGATTTTCTTCGCCTGCCGGTATTATCATTTGATATTCGGTGTAACGCAATCCTGCATTAAAGCTTGATGACATCCGCGAGGCATTCGAGAACTTACGAAATTGAAATCCCGCACTAGTGAACCGGTGATCAACAAGAATTGTTTTATCAGTTGTCGGCTCAGATGTGATCGAAGCTGAAAGCGACGTAAAATAATCCAAGTCCACTCCGAAAAAAGGCGACACCCAAATATCGGCCGCCACCGAAACTCCGGGGCCTGAGCTGCTGTAGTTGCGAAA
>JAYUVI010000534.1:0-2093 GCA_043754135.1 Bdellovibrionales bacterium
CCCGTTACGGGATGCCGCTCTTTGGGATTAATTTTGGCTAAAAATAAGATAGCCGCTAAATCGGTTTTGCGAAGCGCTGGAGTGCCAGTTCCAGGTGTGCAAAGTTATCCGCAAATAGTGAAATTGGTCGATGAAGAGTCTTCAATGGGTATTTCGAGTCGATCGATTGTGCATTCGCCTCATGAACGACGCTTACAAGTATCGAAACTTAAAAAGAAGTACAACGGGCGTCTGATGGCTGAAGAATTTGTCTTCGGTCGCGAGTTGCACGTGGCTGTTTTGCAAACTGGTGGTCGCCTTTTGATATCTGATATTTGGGAGACCACTTTTGGCAACGTGAAAGGCCCACTGATTATTTCTGAAAAAGTGAAGTGGGATTTTTCTTACCGCGATAAGATGGGAGTGGAGTTGAAGCGGGCGGAAAACATTACACCACTGTCAAAAAAGCACATTCAAAGGCTGGCGCGAAAGAGTTTCATCGCACTTGAATTGAGCGGCTATGCCCGAATTGATTTACGTCTTAAATCTGACGGTCAACCCGTTTTTATTGAAGTGAATCCCAATCCCGATGTTGCAAGGGGCGATGAATTCGCCGAGTGTATGGGGAGTTTGGGTTTCGGTTACGACGACCTAATCGATACGATTGTTTCAAGTAACGTCGAGTAAAAAGTAGATGGTGTGAGTAGGCGATCACCCACGAGAATTTTGACCTTTTTCTCATTTTAAGACGTCATATTATATAAAGTTTCAGCTCGTGAAATCTGCAACAACGAGGTGAAATCGCAGCAAAAGGTTCGACACTTTAACATATTTTATTCCCACATTAGCTCTACAGACTAACATCTAGGTCACCGATAAGATGATAGTAAAAGCGACATAAATAGTCGCAACTACTGATTAAATAATAAGGGGGCGTCATGCAATTTGATGTCAAATTTAAAGGTATAGATCATTCTGATTCACTTGAAAATTATGTACGAGAGCGCTGCGAAAAGCTTAAAAAGTTTGAAATTAAGCCTATAAGAGTGCACGTCACATTCAGTCTCGTTCGCCATGAAAGAAAAGCTGAATTCTATATTCATGGGTTACATAAAAAATTTAGAGCAGCGGTAGAATCGGATTCTTATTTTACATCTCTCGATGCCTGTTTGAAAAAAATTAGCCGTCAAATGGAAAAAGAGAAAGAGAAAATCAAGCATCATCATCACTATGAGGCGTCCGCCGAAGCTCAGCTTGAGGTACTTGCACGTCTTGAAGAACGAGGGCGGCGAGCCGCGTAAAAAATCGAGTTTTCATTCCTTTTGACCTCTGAAGCTACGTCATGTATTGATGCGGGACGTAATTGCAGAGGTGTAGGAGTAAGGAATGAAAAATTATTTTTTCACGAGCGAATCAGTTTCTGAAGGTCACCCCGACAAAGTTGCCGATCAAATTAGTGATGCTGTTCTTGATGCCTATTTGGAGCAAGATCCCAAAAGTCGCGTAGCTTGCGAAACTATGATTTCCACCGGTTTTGTTGTAATTGCGGGTGAGGTCACTTCTAAAGCAAAAGTCGATACGCAAACTATCGCGCGTAAAACTATTGAAAATATTGGCTATGATGATCCTGCGAAAGGTTTTGACCACAAACATTGCGCGATTTTTACATCCCTTGATCGCCAAAGTCCCGATATTGCGATTGGCGTGGATGATGATAAACATGAGCAAGGTGCTGGTGATCAAGGTTTAATGTTTGGCTTTGCCTGCAACGAAACTGCTGAGTTTATGCCGCTCAGTATTTCACTTTCGCATAAGTTAGTAAAAGAGCTCGCGACGTTTCGCAAACAAAACAAAGTGAATTGGTTGCGCCCTGATGCCAAATCGCAAATCACAGTTCAATATGTCGATGGTAAAGTTCAGCGCGTTGAGGCAGTGGTTTTATCTACTCAGCATTCACCTGACGTAACGCAAAATGAAATTCGTGGTTTTATTACTGAAGAGTTAATTCAAAAAGTAGTGCCGGGCGCTTTGATGGATTCTAACACGAAAATTTTTGTGAACCCTACAGGCCGTTTTGTGGTGGGTGGTCCTCATGGTGACTGCGGTCTTACTGG
>JAYUVI010000535.1:0-2476 GCA_043754135.1 Bdellovibrionales bacterium
AACGGCGGGTACCCGTAAATACTATCGCGATAAACCGCGCCACCCGCAGCCACGACAGTCTTAGCAATTTGGTAATAAAATTCGACGTCGTCGGCGTAAGGAGCGTATCCGAACAAGACAATCAATCTGGTGATAACGAAAACAGTAAGGGCCACTGCGGGCACTGATTTAAAAATTTTCATGGTCTAAACCTATTGTTTTGTCGATTGAGCGTTGATGCAAGCATGACATGGACTTCAGTCGAGTCTCTCGCCAATATTAAGTCGAGTTTCTCGCCAGTATGAGGGCGAGTCTCATAGCTAGTATGAGGTTGATTTTTACTTTCGAATCTAAGTGTTTTTCGACTTCACAATGCTTTCAAATATACCGATGCGAAGGTATGACGGACACCGACAGTGAACAAATGATCCCCGTGCCTATTCAAGACTTTATCGCTGGTGCGATAACGCCGGTGGATCTATTCGTTAAACTCAATGATGCAAAATACGTTTTAGTTGTCAAAGGCAAGCAAAAAACCGACCGCGACCAGTTGAGAACTTACGAAAATAAAACCGTGGAATATCTCTGGGTAAAAAAATCGGAGTACGGCAAAATCGTCGCCAACAATATGTCGATTGCCGGCATAGTGATCAACAGCGCCACTCTCGAAACCGCACAGAAGTCGTATATTCTTACGCAAGCCTCGGCAAGCGTGTTCACCGAGCTTGAGCATGTCGGCCTCGGTTTTGAATCGTATTCTCACTCGAAACAGATTGTCGATGCCACTGTGGCGCTCGCGAGCAGTCACCGCGACTTGAACGATCTTTTGCTCGGCCTAAAAAGCGCTTCAGATATTTTATTGCAGCACTCAATGGCGGTCGCCTACGTAAGTGTGCTCATTGCTTACACTTTGAAGTGGGAGAACAAACAAACTATTGAAAAGCTGGCGCTTGGCGCTTTATTACACGACATAGGTCTGAAAGCTCTGCCGCCTGAACTGGTATTAAAAACGAGGGCGAAAATGACTCACGATGAAACCCAGCTTTATGAAACTCACCCTTACAAAGGCATGCAAATGCTTTTAAGTTTGGGCATTGTGCCAGATGACGTGATCGCGGTTGTTTATGAGCATCACGAGAATGCGATCGGGCAGGGCTTCCCACGTAAACTCCGCAATATTAAATCGCACCCACTCGCGAAAGTTGTCTCCTTAGCTGACGAATTTTGTGACCTTGTCATGGTCAACCCCAATTGTCGTAGCCCCAAGACCCCTCGCGAAGCTCTACTCACTATCGAATACACTATGGGCCAGCCACACAATAAAGAGGCCTTTCGTGCGCTCCAAATGGTGGTCAATAAAGAGTTTGCCCGCGCCGCCTAACCGGCCGTTTTATACCATTAAAAATCTCTTCATAGACGCAAGCGTCATAATCGATTAATATCGCGCCCAAATGAAGGTTCAGGTCATATCTTTTTACAAGTTCTACAACCTCGCCGAAGTGTCTTTGGCATCGGCAGAAGCCGCCCTGTACGCCGTCGGCGAACGCATAAACGCACTGGCCGATCGCGACCTCACGGTGCGTGGGTTGTGCATTATGGGAGTCGAAGGCGTGAACGCCACATTTTCTGTGGATACCGAATGGGCTGATAAACTCAAATCTGAATTGGTGAAATTTTTAGGCACAAACGAAGTGGTTTTTAAAGACAGTTTTGCTGAAAAACACGTGTTTCATGATTTCAAAATAAAAATTCGCAAAGAAATAGTGTCTCTCTCGCGCCCCGATCTTGTACCCGGCGAGAAAAATCACCGCCACCTCTCCCCCGCTGAATGGCACAAAGTTATGAGCAACGAAGATATCGTACTTGTCGATACACGTAATTCTTATGAATACGACATCGGCCATTTTAAAGGTGCGGTCGACCCCAAGACTCGCGAATTTAATGAATTCCCAGAATGGGTGAAACAATCGGGTTTGCCAAAAAATCAAAAAGTTTTAATTTATTGCACAGGCGGCATCCGCTGCGAAAAAGCTATTCTCGACATGGAGGAGCAAGGTTACCAAAATGTTTACCAACTCGAGGGCGGTATTTTGAATTATTTAAAAGAGTACCCCGATGGCCACTGGAATGGTGAGTGCTTCGTGTTTGACTATCGTGTCGCTGTCGACACTCATTTGCAGCCGTCGAAGTCGTATAAGCTTTGCCCACACTGCGGTCAGCCCGGTAAAGTCGTGGTCGATTGCGTACAATGCAAGGTGCAAGACGTGGTTTGCGAAGCCTGTTTAGAAAAAGGCCAGAACGAAACCGGCGATATCATGCGCAATCAGTATAGAACCTGCTCCAAAAATTGCGCCCATCATTTTCGCTTAGGTCACAAGACAACTCGCATACATCATGATGCCTTTAATCGCCGTGTAATAACGACACGGTCATCACCTTAATGACGTTCGCCTTGACCGCATTATAGGCGCAAGTTACTTCCCCCAGTGGAAACAAC
>JAYUVI010000536.1:0-4698 GCA_043754135.1 Bdellovibrionales bacterium
CACCTACCACTCTCACGACAACAGCACCCAACCAATCTCAAATCCCCAATGCCAATCCACTTCTACTGCCACCGTGGCAGTGAAAGCCATGACCTGCAGCGAGGGCCCCTACTGCCAACGTGACAGGGAACGCGGTTAACAAATCCCCACCGCCTATGATCGCGAACCTCGGTGACTACAACGATGACTCACTGACCGGCGCCACGCAAAAAACAAAAAACCCCGCCCTACTCTTTCGCGCCATTGCCCAATGAACAGCTCTCTTTGTTGATTTTTTCGACATCATCCCACCCCGCCTCATCGACGGCGTGCACCTCGACGAAGCCTCACACAAGAAAATCGCTCATGTTTTCTATGACTTAATCTGCACCACGGGCGCACTGTAAACGCTACTATACAAACAAGTTATATTTACATGCTTAGCCCGGTGCCATTTTAAAACCAGGCCCCGTCTGCTATGAGTGGCGCATGAGCTTGAACAAGAAAAAAGTCATTAACACTATAGTGATCATTGCGGTGTCGCTGCTGTTGCAGGTTTTGCTCTTCTCATGTCAATCAGTTTTAGCAGTGGCCGACGCTACAAACATGCTGCTCCCGTAAAAAAACTTGCTCGGTCCGCGCGAACGCGCCATGATCTATGACCGCATGAACCCGCCATCAAAACCCACTCAGATAAAACAAGCGATTACCAGTTCCGCACAGCTTTATAAGCCTTTTATCAAAGTCACTTGGCTCGGGCTTCTTTCGCTGTTTATCTTCACTGAAATCTTGCAGCACTATTTTCATTTTATTGCAGGCCTCACCCGCACCACCGAAAGCGCCAATTTACCCGCCATATTGGGGCAAATACTCACTTCGCTGCTCGAGTTTGTGGTGTTCTCAATGCTCGTGCCGCTCCACATAATGCCCATGACGGCGAACGCTAGCGCTTTCGATTTACAGGCGCGAACTGACGAAACATTCACGAAGTTCACGCAAAAGCATATCCATGCTCTCACCGCCGAAAGTCTTCGCGCCTTGGGCTTGACCATGCTGTGGTCGCTGGCGCTTATCTTGCCCGGTTTTTTCAAATATGTGCGCTACACATTTATGCCTTATGTGGTGGTGGCTGACCCCGTTTATCAGCGCGGCGAGCGAGATGCTCTGGCTTATTCGAATGATTTGATCAAAGGTTTTACCGGCCAAGTGCTGCTGTTAATTTTGGTATTTATGGGCACCGAATTCACCCGCGACTATATGCGCGATCAATACCCGCTTATGCAATCGCCCGTGATAGCCATAATGGCCGGCCTTTTATTTTTTGCTTTTAACATTTATGCTAACATTTTACTCTTTCGCCTTTACCAAATTCGCGTAAAGGTAAAGAGCGAACTCACGCGAGAAAAACTAGGGAGCCCTTATGGAACTTGAATTTAACTGGAAGCAAATTAGAACTCGCGGCCGCGCACTGACTTACGAAGACGTACTCATCGTGCCACGGAAAAGCGATGTGCGTTCACGGCGTGAGCCCGACCTCTCCACTCAACTCACAAAAAAACTGCGGATTCAAAAACCTTTTATTAGCGCTAATATGGACACCGTTACGGAATTTGAAATGGCCGCAGCCATGCACCGTGAAGGCGCGTTTGGTATTATCCATCGTTTTATGTCGATTGCTGATCAGGTGACCCAAGTCGAAAAAATGAAGGCCCATGGTATTCGCCAAATCGGAGCGAGCGTTGGGGTTAATCAAGATGTCAAAGATCGCACGCAAGCGCTTGTCGAAAGCGGAGTGAACGTCATCACCATCGATATTGCTCACGGTCATTCGGTATCAATGCTCGAAACTTTACGCTGGATCAAATCCGATTATCCCCATGTCGAAGTGATCGCTGGCAACGTGGCCACAACCCACGCCACTCGTGATCTTTGCGAAGCCGGTGCTGACGCCATTAAAGTCGGCATTGGCCCGGGCTCAATGTGCACAACAAGAATCATCACCGGTTGTGGAGTCCCACAGTTAACGGCCATAGCACTTTGCGCTGAAGTCGCTCGCGATATGGGTGTGCCGGTGATTGCCGATGGCGGCATTAAAACCTCAGGCGATATTGTAAAAGCTCTCGCGGCCGGCGCCGACACGGTTATGCTCGGTTCAATTTTATCAGGCACGCTGGAGACTCCGGGGCCTATTCGCCATGGCAAAAAAGAATATCGAGGCATGGCTTCGAAAGCCGCCCAAGTTTCTTGGCGTGGCGAAGTGCCTGAAGGCATGGCCCCCGAAGGCGAAGCGACTTATGTAGCGATCAAAGGTCATGTAAGTGACGTGGTGAATGAACTCGCTGGCGGTCTACGCTCAGGCATGAGTTACATAAACGCGCTTAAGATTGATGATATTCGTGAAAACTCTCTGTTTATGGAGATGTCGCCTATGGGCCTTTATGAATCTCGCGCACATGGTGTGACCCGCGCATGACCCACGAGACGACGGTCACCGCGGCGGACCCTAAAATGAATGTGCAATACGGCTCACGACCCATTGGCGTTTTTGATTCTGGCTTGGGCGGCTTAACCGTGCTGAAAGCGCTGCGCGAGCGCTTCCCCCACGAGAGCTTTATTTATCTCGGCGATACCGCTCGCATACCCTACGGTTCCAAATCCGAGGTCACCATTGCCCGCTACTTAGAACAGAATCTGAGTTTTCTCACCAGCTTGAATATCAAGGCGGCGATCGTGGCTTGCAACTCGGCCTCAACAGCCGTGCTTGATCGCGAAAATGTTTTGAATGAACTTTTTAAATTGGACGATGGCTCACCGATGCCCGTTTATAATGTTATCGAACCAGGCGCAAAAATGGCGGCACGTATTTCGAAAAATGGACTTATCGGGGTGATGGGTACAAGAGCGACGGTGGCGAAAAAAAGTTACGTGAACCAAATCGCGAAAATCAATGGCGAGCACAAAATCTTTCAGCAAGCCTGTCCGCTGCTCGTGCCACTAGTTGAAGAAGGCTGGGTCGACGACCCCATCACTAATCTTATTGTTTATCGATATATTTCGCCTTTTCTGTCGGTTGGGGTCGACACCCTGGTGCTGGGCTGCACGCATTACCCGTTACTCGCGCAAGTGATTCGCAAAGTGGTGGGCGCCGGTGTTGAGCTGGTCGACTCTGGGTCATCGATTGTTGAAGTTCTTGAGCACGATTTTGAAAGCGGGCGTTTAGCGCCTGATCACAGCGGCGAAGCTAGTGATGTCAAATTTCTTTCCACCGATGTTTCTGAAACCTTTCAAGCGTTTGCGCAAAAAATCATGTCACCGTTACCGATCAGACCCTTTGAGTGGGTGAACGTCGGTTAAGCTAATAGAATCATAGACATGAGCTGACCAATCATGTCTTGACGCTTTGCATTATTTACTATATATAACTTACCATTGCTTTTTGCACCGAACGACCGCTCGTTTTGTCACACAACTCAATTTGCTGAAGGGACGTATTTTATGTCAAATGGTCTTGCGTCACGGTTCTCTGCTTCGGTTTTAGTGTTCTTCGCTTTAACTGCGGCTGCCTATGCCGTCGAACCCAGTTCCGACCAACACTGCGTTGAGGCTTTGGCTAAAGAGTTGGGTCGGCTCAAGGTCAGCTATGAACAGGCTCGATTAGACCAGCAGAAGCAGATCTTCCACGCCGCCTATTTTTCGACCGTGCTTAAGGGGTTTAGCAATATCCCTTCTTCAGATATTTCAGGCGACAATAGCGTCACCGTGGTGATGCAAGATATTTCAGGATCAGCCCAGGAGAGAATATCCAGTGTTTTACAAGGTCTCGTGAACGGGTTCGCCCTGCAGTATGCGGGTCACCCGGAGCGTCTTTTGGTGATGAACTATAGTGACCGCGTCGACAGCCAGACGCGCTTTGCCAGCATCGAAGACATGCTTTCTTACATCAGTGGCGATGAAAAAGAGCACTTGAGTCTTCCTAAACGCCACACAAATTTAGCTGGAGCCCTACAAGATACGATTGCAATAGTAAAAAATGACCCGAATTTGAGCGGCAAGAAAATAAACCTGGTGGTAGTCAGCGATGAACCCTGCCACCGTGAATGCTTGGTGATTAGCACCGACGGTCTCGATGTGCGAATGACTTACATAGAGGTGGCTGCGAGTGATTCAAATAGCACACGTTCGATACAAACCCAGCAAAACCTACAAGGTTTACTTATAGGTCAAGCGGGTATTGAAAAGATGAACGCAGATCTGCAGGAAATCGACAAAGTATTGGCTCAGCAAAAAGATGCGAGAGACGTAACCGCGGCGATAAATCTGTTGACCAGAATGGGCGTAAAGCCATCGACTCTAGAATCAATCAAAGACGATTTGGGCCTGCTGCAGGCGGCGCTCAATCAGGCACAAGAATCAGGTCGTACAATTTTAGTTGAAGATCGAAATAATAATCGATGGATTCAGTTCAACACACGCACCCGCCAAATTGTTAATAAGATTGTGACTTCTCCAACGCGACCGAACTCCAGCCTTGCCAGTCCTGATGGCACAAAGATCGTCATGGTAGGGTCCTCGAATGGTATCGAAGTCATTGAAGCGCCGTTCGCATCGCCGGGGCGACTCCTCGAGAAGCCATCGTCTTCTAATGTCTCGCTTTTGGATGTCGGCCTTCAATTTAGTGCTGACGGTCGCGTGCTCATAGGGACTCAATATTATTACAAT
>JAYUVI010000537.1:0-8334 GCA_043754135.1 Bdellovibrionales bacterium
GCCAACGCCAACCATTTCTCCCCACGGATCGGGTTTTTCAACTGCTCGCACAATAGGCGAAAAATACGATACATCACTACACTACTCAGACCGCCACAAAGAATAGAAAGCAAATGAACGCGAAACGCGACGGCGTCGAAAGGCAGCCATGTGAACAAATGCGCAATAAGCGAATACACCGGGTAGCCGGGCGGGTGTGGCAAACCCCAATAATAACCTGAGAGAATAAAAAGACCGGAGTCTTCAAACGTCACCGTGTGCGCTGTCGTGATAATATAAACAAAAAATGTAGTCAAAAACGCAATCAGCGAGGGCTTAAGATGATCCGACGACTTTTTGCTTGCCGCGTTTTGCATACTTTGAAAAGTTGATCACACCTTCAGTGACTTCAAATGAAAGTTCACACTGGGTGCAGATCGCTTCGCTTTCTTCAAATAATTGAATCTCAGAACGACAATTAGAGCAACACACAATATCTAAAATATCTTGTACGGGTTCGGTTTTGGTTTTGGTTTCAGCGCTCGGCACTGCGCGAATACCGGCGGGGCGTGCCCAAACCTGCATCTCGCCAATAAAAATTTTCAATCGAATATCAGACATCCCTAACCACCGGGCGATGCGCATTAAAGCGTAGGCGCCTTTGCGCGAATAGCGTTCAAGACGCAGCAAAATATCATGAATGCGCATGTAGGTCGGCATAGCCTTAATCGCGACGACTTCAAAGCCGCCGCGCTGGAGCATCAGGCGCATGGTTTCAGGAGTAAAGTAAAGCAGGTGTTCATTGGGTTTCAAATGGTACCAATGTCGCCCCATCAGTCGCGCCGAGAGACTGCGTGCATTGGGCGTGGTGATTTGCACAATACCGTGAGGCGCTAATGCGCGATGCACATCTTTCAGAAGATCCATCGGGTGGCTCAAATGTTCAATCACATCAAACATAGTGATTAAATCGAAACGCGCGGGCTTCACCGCTAATTTATCGGGCGCCGAAATAAACCCGTTCAAGCCAAACTGCTTACGCGCTTCAATCACCGCATAATCAGCCACATCGGTGACGTAGACATCCCAACCGCGGCGTCGAGCGGCTTCGCCCAAATGGCCGAGAGCGCAGCCAATATCGAGCAAACGACCTTTAAGACCTAAAATTTTTTCTGACTCTTCAAGGCGTTTATCGAAAGTGATCAAGTGACTCGTGAATTCTGAGCGGTAATTGAGGTAGCCCGGTTGATTACCGGCATTGGTGAAATATGTCTCTTGGTAAATCGAAGTGAATTCTGGCGCTGGCAGTGGCACGTAAATCATCGTGCAATGGTGACAAGCCACGACGTCAGCCCCTTTATATTTATAAAGGCTCTCGGCTTTGGGGCTTTCGCAAATGGGGCATTCAATTAATAATCTCATAGACACTCTCTTTTATTTTCGGTCGAAACTGACTAAAAATTCAGAGAGTTGTAAGCGAGCCCGCTCTTCGACTAGTCGAGATCTACAGTAAGCGCGATAGTCTATCTTAAAATACAGTTAGTAAAACTCGACTTTCACTTTGTCGCCGAGCTCAATATCGACTGAGGCATCGAGCGTAAGAGTACTACCCGACTGGCTCCACATCTGTTTGTCGATCTGTAACCATGGGGCGCCACCACGCCGTACCCATACATTGTAAATTTTTTGTCGCGCGACTAACTCAGGCACCACCATTGAGCGAACAAGTCTTGATTTTAGAACCTGCGACAACTGCACGAGCGCCGGAGAATAATCATTTAACATCACGCTGTATTTCTGACCGTTCATGCTGTCAGCCAAGGCTTCATAAGCCGTGCCGACACTACCACCTTTGCCCGTACCATCTTGAGACTGCCGAACAAATGTGGTGAGAATGGCTTTGCCCGTTCCAAAAACCTCGTTGCTCTTTTCTCGAATGAACTGAGGCAATGCCATGGCCGGAATATTACTAACACCTGAAACACCCGTACCTGCGACAAATGCGCCCTTCGAACCAATGCTATGATAAATGGCGCCCTCTTGTACCGCGTAGCGCACCACTCCAGTTGAAGATTGCGGGCATGCGGTGTCGATTCGCGTGTTGACTAGATCGGCGAAACTTAAATTCGCAATTTTTGTTTTCACTACTCCGCCCACTGAGCAAGCCAACGCTGAGCCATAGATTGATTTTAGATAATCGGCAATACTGCCATTCACGTTGGCGCCGCCCGCAGCCGTCGTGCAAAAATTAGTGTTCGCACAAGGCGTACTACAAAGCACATCTTGATCAACTGACTTACTATACTTAGTCATGGTGGTGATAGATGGGTTTTCCACCAGGCCTGTCATGAGAACTACATTCGTCGCTTCGAAATTCGTGCGAACTTGATCACAAGTCAAAGCCCCTTTAATGATTTTCGAAGTGGCCGACTTAATCGCATTGATTTTACAAACGCCACCCGAGCGAGGCAATGAAGGGTTCGCAACAAAAAATGCATCGAGAACTACCTGCGGACAAATCGCGTTAGCCATTTGTAACCCCACCGATAAAATCGCAGAAGTAAAATCTATTTTAGTGACCGGTGCTTTATCAATTGGAGTTCCCGTTGCACACACAGGCATGTAATTCGTGTCATCGAGTATAATACCGGGCATGCTCGACTTTTTGTTTTTTGCAAAATCGAGACAAACTCCATAAACGCCCTCAATATTTGCAGTACGCGGGCAAACTGTTTTACTAGGTTCAAGGGCATCACAATATGTGATTTTATTTGTATCGAAGGCGCAAATCGCGGGGTAATCATTGGTGACATAAGCACTACCTAATGTCTTCGCTTGCGTCTGACAGACTTCAAATGAAGTCGTGAAGTTCCCATCAACAGTCGTCACAGCTGTCGCAACGTTCTGCTCGCAACCTGTCACCTCCGCCGGGCAAACACCAGTAGTTGGATTCAAAGTTTCGACCACTTCACAAACGGGTATATGCGATGCGCTCACTAGCGCATTGGTTATCGCATCAGCGCGATTCGCACATTCTTCGGCAGTAGCGTATTGGCCATAGACAGTCGCGTATGACAATTTATATGTGTAAATGCAATTGTCATTGGTGACTTCGCAAATCTCGGTAGCCGCCAGTGCGCGTGGCTCGGCAATAGCGCAAACCGGCTGTTGCGCGGTCGTTACTGTCGTACCCCATAACACTTTGTCATTAATGCCTTTAGCCGCCGCTACGCAATCCCCAGTGGCATCGCCGTCGACGTAAGCTATGGGTTGCAAAACTGGACGACAAGACCCATCAACAATTACGCCGTCACGCACCTCGCACTCCGTGAGGTAAAACTTCACAGACGTGCGTTTGTACTTCACTGAACTGATTTCTTCGTAAGTGATTTTTGATTTATAAGCTTTGTAACCCGTCGATTTGAAGTAATTGATTTTCGTGCGCGGTGATTCTGTCGTGCGCACGAAGTAATTCACCTTGGTGGCTGGTACTGTATATGTATATTTGACATCGTAAGCATTTTTATAATTGAGCGTACAAGCCGCTGGCGTCACCACAGGATAATCGCCAACAATAGTGGTTTTGCGCTCTTCGCAATAGCCTTTCACAAGGTTTTCACTACCCGTCAACGTTTGATATGAGTCCAAGCACTTATCGCCCGCGACGTTGGCTTCGTTTTCATCTGTGATTAAAACGAAGGCCGGTACATCGCCAGCATTGAAGTAATCAGTGTGATTATTCAGTATGCGCGCCAAAGCACACATGCCACTTTCACTATCTGAAATCTCGGGGTAATCATTGGCACTACGCAAGTTGTTGAGTAGCGCGAGGCGCTCTTGAAAGTCCGCAACCATGGCGTCGGCTGTGACATTCACTGGTTTGTAAATACCACGCGCGACCGACCAGGCACTGCCCGCCGAATTACCGCTGCCATCAAAACTAAGTACCGGCATCGGTTTAAATTTGTAGTCGTAAGTGTTGTTACCGGTCGACGCGAGATGCACGACATTGTAGCCAATCGTATCGCCCGGGATCGCCCCACTCAGTTCAGCCGGAGCCGCTGGTCTATTCGCACTCAGAAATGCCGACTTTGAGAAACCCGGTTGCGCCACCATGTTTTGCAACTGGGTAAAAGGGATTTGTAAATTCGCGAGCGTCGGTAATTTGCTGCTCGTGGCGCCTAAAGATAATTGTGCAGTGTTAAAAAGATAGGCCGTGGTATTGAAAGGTGTGAGATTGCTACTATTCTGCGGCGACAGCATATTAGCCACGGACTGCGATAGATTCACTTGATTCGCAGTCATCGTGTAAGAGTTGTCGACCACAAAAACCATTTTTAGATCAGGCATCTCGGCACGGCCTATAGCTAAGTCAGAGTAAAAATGGTCGGGGTTCCCCAGCTTCACATTTTCATTGCCGGGTGCGGGAGTAAAAGAAACGTCTGAACAGTTTTGATACGAAAGAAGTACGCCCACGGCAACAGCGAGCCAGGTGAGCCGCCTAAATTTTTTTGCCGATGAAGAATCGCCAGTCATACAGACCACCACTTTCTATGAATTCTCTTCGGCTGAAAAGCACTTCACGCGTAGTGGCACAAATTGATATTCTCATTTTGAGGCGAAAATTCTTTTTGAGATTCTCATTGTGAGACAGAAACTTGATCTTGCAAAATGAGTGCATGTAATCGGCGCGCGACTTCGCCTACACTTCCATTCCCGATTGTAGAGCTTTCGAAACGCGTGACCGCCAACACGCCAAGAGTGGTACCGACCATCATGACCTCTTGCGCTTCCTGCAGCTGCTTCACGCTGATGTCAGCGAAACCGGTGGCGACAACGAAATTTTTCAATTTATTTTCGGCCAACCCGAGCGCGCGTAGCAAAGTCGTGCCGCTCAAAGTGTAGTCGAATTTCGGTGCTATTAGTTGGCCTTCGCGAGTAAGAATCATCAAATTTTCCGTCGGGCCTTCGGCCACAAAATCTTCTTCATTTAAATTCACCATAAAATCGAACCCACGATCGATAGCTTCTTTTTTCATCATCACATTCGGCAGGTAATTGCAGCTCTTCACTTGCGCATAAAAACCAGGTTTGATGGGCACTTCTGAAATCCCCAAGCTCACGCCCTTTTCATATTTGTCCTTGGGGGTCGGGTTGAAATCTGTGGCCACCACATAGAGCTGACTGCCCAAGGTTGAATAAGGGTTTGGCGAAAAATCGCCAGGCCCGCGGGAAACAAAAATACGCAGAATACCGTCTTGAAAACCGCTGGGTGTAGTGCGTGCGACCTCACGCACTTGTTCACAGATTTTGGCTAAATCATCGTGCGAGCATGGTAATTTTAAACCGATCTTACCCGCTGAATTTTGCAAGCGCAGCAAGTGGGGTTTTAACAAATAAATCTGCGTGGGAGTGACTCGCAGAGCTTCGAACACTCCGTCACCACGGTGAACAATGTGATCATCGATGGGTACAAACATTAAAGCCGGGTCAGTGACAATGCCACCAAAAAGCGAGGAGTACATCGCCTTGTAAGGCCGACGCACATTGAGTTTTTCAAGCTGGCTCAGCACCTCGGCTGACGACAAAATTTTCATCACTTCTATTTTTGATTTTCTAATCTTCTTTTGCAAATAAAATATAGACTGTTAACATTGTGTTTATGGCTATTAAGAACCTCTTCACCACTCTCGCGCAAAAACCCATGCGCGTGGCGCTTTTGATGGGGTTTTCGTCTGGATTGCCGTTGCTCCTCACCTCGCGCACGCTGCAGTCTTGGATGTCTTACACCGGTGGTACGAATCAAGCCGTAGCGATTATCGCCCTGGTGGGCCTGCCCTATTCTCTAAAATTTTTATGGGCTCCGTTTATGGATCGCTATACGATTTCTAACCTGGGCCGCCGCAGGGGTTGGATCTTCGCCACGCAACTCGCTTTGTTTTTGTCGATAGCCGCCATCTCTCGCCTGAACCCCATAGAAGACTTCGCGTGGACCGCCGCTTTGGCCTTAATTATTTCTTTTTTCAGCGCCAGCCAAGATGTCGTCGTCGATGCCTACCGCCGCGAAACTATTCTAGACGAAGAACAAGGTCTCGCCACCTCAATGTACTCTTTAGGTTATCGCATTGCCATGTGGATTGCCGGCGGACTCGTGCTCATTATGGCTGATCATATTTCATGGAACACCGCCTACCTGCTCATTGCTTTTGTCATGTTATTCAGTTCGATTTCTGTGTTTTGGGCCGATGAACCGCCACCCGCACAAAACTTACCGCACACGCTTAAAGATGCAGTGATTTTGCCACTGAAAGATTTTTTTGGTCGGCCTCAAGCCGTCACGATTTTAATGTTTATTTTATTTTATAAATTGGGCGACGCCATGTCAGGCAATATGCTGGCCAAGTTTTATGCTTTTCACGGTTTCAGCGCTCAAGAAGTGGGGATAGCGGCTAAATCAACAGTGCCATTTTCAGCACCGGCTGGCGCTTTTGTCGGCGGTGTTTTGATTTTGCGTGTGGGTTTATTTCGTTCGCTTTTCACTTTTGGCATTGTCCAAATTATTTCGACTCTCGGATTTATTATTCTCAATTTTACTCCGCATAGTATTTGGACTTTAGGGAGCGTGGTCTTTTTCGAAGATTTTTCTGCAGGCATGGGTTCAGCCGCACTTGTGGCGTACATGGCGTCACTCACTAACATCAATTTCACCGCGACACAGTTTGCGCTGATGGGGTCTCTCGCGGCCCTCCCTCGCACGTTTATTTCGTCGGTGACGGGGGTTATGGTGGACACTTTAGGGTGGACTGCATTTTTTGCCGTTTGTGGGGTCATGGCCCTGCCAGGCCTTATGCTGATTCGCTATTTAACCGATAAGAACTCATCTCACGTTAAATCAGGTGCTTGATATGTCGGATGTCTCAAAATCGAACTCGTTCAATCCGTTCACTACACCCAGCGCCGGTTTTCGCTTCACTTATAATTTTGCAGTTCTCGAACGTCACCTCGATACATTTGGGCATATGAATCACGCCACCTATTTGCAAATTTTTGAAGAGGCCCGATGGGAGTTCATTACCGAGCGTGGTTACGGGCTGGACAAAATCACTGAAACACAAATTGGACCAACGATTCTCGATGCGAATATTCGCTATAAACGCGAACTGCGTTTACGTGAGCGTGTGACGATTCAATCGATTTGCCCAGAGTATCGCGGCAAGATCGGCAAAGTTTATCAACGCATGCTGAAAGAAAATGGCGAAGAAGCGGCGACGCTTGAAATTACAGTTGGTTTGTTTGATATGCGCGCGCGACGTTTGGTCGTCGCCACAAAAGAATGGTTGCATGCACTGGGGGCTCCATGAATTTACAAAAATTAAATTTTGGTAAAATGACTTTGATGGCCGCGGTCGTCGGCTGGTTCGTGGTGCTCGTCACGATCTTTCAAAATTGCGCGTTTATAAAGCGAGAACCTCTTGCAGGCCAGTCTGAAACTGTGACAGCACCGGCACCCGGTAATTTGACAAACTAAGCGAGTCACCCTTGTTTAGCGGCATAATTCTTCTACTCCATCGGCCAGCACCAGCGCGAAGTCTGTTTCGCCTGAAATAATACGGTCTGCGTATTGAGCAGAGGGTTCGACGAATTGATCGTGCATGGGTTTAACGTATTTAAAATAATCGGCGCGCATGCCCTCTTCGGTAAAACCTCGTTCGCTCACATCGCGTTTTAATCGGCGGGCGAAACGCAGTTCTTCGCGAGTTTGAATGTAAATTTTAAAATCGAATTGATCGCGAATAAATTTTTCGACGAAAATAAGAATGCCCTCGACAATAACATAAGGCTTCGGCTCGACAGGGATAGCCTTTTTTGAGCGTGCGTGAGTGACGTAATCGTAGATCGGCATTTGCACAGTGCGGTTGCCTTCGCGCATAGTTTTGAGATCTTGTTCGAGCAAGCGCCAGTCGATGGCATTGGGGTGATCAAAATTCACCGCTCCACCGAAAGTGTCGAAGTTGGCGCTATTGTCGCGGTAATAATTGTCTTGCGGCATCAGAGCGACGCGCTCAACACCGAGATGTTCGGTTAACATTCGTGCGAAAGTCGTTTTGCCCGAGCCGCTGCCGCCCGCTATCCCGATGATTTTCAATTATGCGCGCCCGCGCCGTATATGCGATCACCGGCATCGCCAATGCCCGGAGCGATATAACCTTCGCGATTTATGCGAGGTTCAACACTCAAAGTATAAATGTGAACATCGGGGTGGTGCTTGACGAGCTTCTTCAAGCCTTCTTCAGCGACCAGAAGAGCGACGAAGCTAATTGAAGTGACGTTGTACTCTTTAAGTCGCGAAATCGC
>JAYUVI010000538.1:0-8904 GCA_043754135.1 Bdellovibrionales bacterium
TACGAGGCTTCGTCTATAGAATTACCTCGGTGGGCCTGTTTCATATTCTTCTATGAAGTTCCCACTGGCTTGCCGTGGCTTAGCGCCCCAGCGCACATACTAAAAAGCTTATCGCTAAAAGTGTGAAAGTCAAATTTAGATCTGTACGGAAAAAGCTGCGCCATAAAATTCAGATCTGGGCAGAGACGCTACCGCAGTAAAAACCGACGCACAATCTTGAGCGCCTAATTCGAATCGAAAATTAAGTATCGTGTGGCATACGTAGTTCATTACCTTTTAGCTCAATGTTCAGCGGCAGCGGGAGGCGCTGACCTCTTGGTATCGGTGTCGGTTCACCATGGCGCGTGAGCCAAGTGAGAAACTCACGGTTTTCACCGCGACACACTGCCTGGCGGACCTTACCTCTTTCATACAAAGTATCGCCAATCACACGCATCTCAGCATTTGCCGCAGGAGCAGTTTTTCGCATCAGCAGGTAAGAGTAGGTGAGCGTCTGATTTTTCATTTTCAAGTGCTGTTCTATTTGCTTCAAATTTTTTGAAAGCTCGATGTGCACGCGCTGGTGGCACCAATCGGTTTTCGAATGCTCTTGCAGAGGGCATTTCTTCTGGTGGGTGCACGGGGCCCAAGCGAAATAACCTTGCTTGAGCAGTTCTTGGCGCAAAGCTTGTAGCCTTCGCCCTTCAAATTGGGTTGATGGCTCTAAAATCATAAGTGCTTCGGCCTTTTGCGCCCATGCGGGTAGCTCCGTCATTTCATTGAGCGAATAAGAAAAAACGACGAGCTTAGTCTCAGGTTTGATGAGCTCGCCTGTTTGATCGGGCAGCCATTCGGCACGACCAACCGGTTTCACACCTAATAAATCACGCAATTTTTTATGCCAGTTTTGCGCCTCACGCGATTTTTCTATGAAAGTGTATTCGGCAAATTTTACTGAGGCTTCGCCTAAAGCCAGGTCTAGTGTCCCGGGCCCACTACCGAAGTCTAGCAAGGAAGTCAGCCCGTCAAAGAAACCGCGATCGCGGGCCTCTTGCAGGACCCCTAATAAACGCAAGAGGTTTAGTGGCAAATAGTAACTTACGTAAGCTTGCGCCAGCTCCGGCAGACGCCAAATATCGTTTAAGGCGGCGTTTTTCTCGACGTAGAGGTCCGAAAGCTTCTCTACCGCGCGGGCCATGGTGACTGGACTCCCTAGTTGCGGGAGCTTTTCAATTAGATTTGAGCGTATTTTTTGAAATGTATGATGCGTTGTTGAAATAAGCGCTCGCCTTTGCCAAGAGGTTAAAATTGATGAATGCTTAACAATATAAATAACCTTCTTTTTGTGAGATGTCATGGCAAGCACAGAAACCCGCATTTTGATTATTGATGATTCTAATTCAGCTCGCGATGTCATTCGCGCCGCCCTTTACCAGATGAAATTCAAAATGGTTGAAGAGGCCGAAAATGGGCGCATCGGTTTAGACCTCATCAAAATGTCGGTCAAAGATCAGCGACCCTATGATTTGGTTTTTTGTGACATCAACATGCCGGAGTTAAACGGTATTCAGCTTTTAGAGCAAGTGAGACAAAACGAAGCTACATCCCACATCCCTATCATTATTGTTACCACTGAGGGCTCTAAACCCCTCGTGATCAAGGCTGTGATGTCAGGGGTCTCAGGTTATATTGTCAAACCGTTCGCTATGGCAGATGTTAAAACGAAAGCACTTGAAGTTTTGAAGCGATCTCAATTAGAACACAAGAGTGCAGCACGTTGATTTGTCCAAAATATTGCCGATCGAAGCGCCTACTTGGGCGAGCAGTGGTCATTTGCAAACCATACTTGGCAGTCTTTGGCGCTTTAAGACGATCACGCGACCTTCTGAAAATCGTTTAGTACAATTGCCAGATGGCGATCAGCTGCTCACGAAAGTTTTTCGTCAAGAGCACGACGCTGTGGTGGTGCTGTTTCATGGTCTGACCGGCTCTTCAGACTCGAGCTACATGCAGCGATTGGGCAGTGAACTTTTGCGCCAAGGGTACAGCGTGGTTTTGGTGAATCATCGCAACTGTGGCGACGGTTTTGGTTTGGCCCGACAACTTTATCACTCCGGTCGAGGTGATGACATCGCCGCGGTTGTCGCTGACGTTCGGGGGCAGTTCCCGGGTAAGAAGTTGGTGACTTTTGGTGTGTCATTGAGTGCCAACGCCATTTTGTTTTTGCTTTCGCAGTTGCCGCATTTAAGCCAGCCCGATTTTGCTATTGTCGTCAACCCACCGATCGACCTTTCGCGTACGTCGCGTTTAATTCAAACCGGAATGGTGAATAAGATTTACGAAAAAAAATTCGTCGTGCTGATTTCGCGTTTGGTGAACGAGTTGCAGCGACATGGTTTAGTGGAGCCGCACTACAAATTGCATTCACGGATGCGCTTGGGTGAAATCGACGAGGTTTACACCGGCCCAAAAGGTGGCTTCGGTAATGCTCAAGGCTACTACGATCAGTGTTCAACCTATCGTCATTTGACCCACATAAAAACTCCGACGGTGATGTTGATGGCCGAAGATGACCCGTTCATTTCAAGCCAAGATTTTATTAAAGTTGAGAAATCGCCGTTTGTGCAGCTGCATCTTGTGCGGACTGGTGGGCATGTGGGTTACATACATAAACGCCATACCCCGCTTGGCTCCTACCGTTGGATGGACTACGCCGTCAGCGAGTACATCAAGCAATTTGTTTCGATAAAACCTTAATATCTTTAGTATGTTACATAATTCAAACGAATGTTTGAAATTTTCGTTGAGGTTTGAATCAAACGCCGTCATATTGGATTTATTCTTTCAACGGAGGATTTATGCGCGCAAATCAACTTGGGCTGGCGGCGCTGCTCGTCTCGAATTTCGTTTCAGTCACTCAGTCACATGCTGAGAGTTTAACTCTCGATCTTTTTAGACAGCAGGTGAAATTAAAAGACGCCCATTATCGTGGCGCTCAAATTCAGAGCGAAGGCGTAAATGATGCAAACTTGGCTAAAGATTCGATCACCGACGCACGCGTGTTTATGACATATGAAAATTTCAATGATAAGCGCCCTACGCAAATGCCAGCGTTTCAAGGGACGGGTTCGGGAGGCGAAAACTATAGCGTCGGTGTTGAAAAGCAAACTGAGTGGGGGCCGAGTTTTTCCCTCTCGCATAACATCCATCACTACGCTGTTCGCCATGCGAATATGGAGGAGCCTCGTTATTATGACGTATTCCCAGAATTTAAAGCAACTGTACCTCTGTGGCGCAATTTATTAGGTCGCGATACGCGCTATCAATTATCGTATGCAGATGCCCAAGCCGATATGCGTGTGTTGCAGGTCGAAATTCAAATGAGCGAAGCCGATGCGCAAGTCGAGATGGCGTTTTTTACTCATCTCACCAATGCTGAGAGTGTGCAGATTCACAGTGATCTTTTGTCGCGTGCTGAAAAAATATTCGATTGGGTTAAAAGTCAGCGCAGTCGCGGTCTTGTCGACGCCGCCGATGTTCACCAAGCTGAAGCGGCGGTGACTTTACGCCGTATTGATCTTGAAGGCGCGAAAAATGAACTACAGATTTCAGCGCGAAAGTTCAATGATATGCGCGGTTCGCCCGCCGAAGAAGTGGGCGAAGAATTGTTGCAATCGGATCTCGATTTATCACGTTTAGAGAGTCGGTACAGCGAACGAAAAAATCGCCGCGACTTACTCGCCACGCAAGCGCAAGCCGTTATGCAAGAGATGGATTTTCGCTCGGGCCGTGAAAAAGCCAAGCCGCAACTTGATCTCACTTTTAAGGGCGATTGGGTAGGCCGTGACCCCGATCGAGCTACGGCTTATGACGAGTTTCACGAGAAAGACCAGCCTTATTACTATGTCGGTGTCACATTTTCGATGACTCTCGATGTGCCGAAATACATGAAGGTTCGTCGCGGGCTTGATAAAATGTCAGAAGGACAGTCGCTCATAGTGAGCACTCATAACCGTGATCTTGATAACGATTGGCATAATTTCGTTGATATGGGCCAGCGATTAAAAACTCAAGTCACTTTGCTGCGGCAGCTTGAAGATATACAGAAAATGAAATCCGATTCTGAGCGTGTGCGTTTTCAGCGCGGCCGTTCAACCACATTTCAAGTGCTAAGCTTTGAGCAAGACTACATCTCGGCACGCAGTCGCAGAATAGCGGCTGAGCTCGAAGCCCGTCGTTACATCACTCAACTCGCTATGTACAAATAAGAAGAGGATCATTCTATGAGATTATGGGAGTTATCAGTTAAGCGCCCTGTGTTTATGTCGAGTGTGCTCGTGGCCTTAATGGTGGTGGGTCTATTTTCGCTGATGAAATTACCGGTAGAGCTTTTCCCAGACATTACTTTTCCGATTGTGACTGTTACGACAGTTTATCAAGGCTCGGGGCCTTCGGAAATTGAACTGCTTGTATCAAAGCCTATCGAAGAAGAATTAAGCGGTATTGCGGGAGCAAAAGTGATTCGCTCCATCAACCGTGAAAGCGTGAGCCAAGTGGTGGCCGAGTTTAATCTCGACGTCGACATAAAATACGCTGAGCAACAGGTGCGCGATAAAGTGTCTTCGGCGCGTTCGAAATTGCCTGAAGACATTGAAGAGCCAGTCATTCGTAAAGTCGACCCGTCAGCGCAGCCAGTGATGTACATTTCAATTAAGACCGATCTTAAAGGTGGAGAGCTTTATGACTTAGCGAATGAAGTCATTCGACCTAAGATTGAGCAAGTGAACCAGGTCGGTCGTGTGGATGTGCTGGGCGTGCGCAAGCGCGAGATTCAAATTCAACTTGATCGAAATAAATTAAAGCCGCGTGAAATGTCGGTTATGCAAGTCGTGCAGTCGCTTCAAAAAAGTGGCGAGAACGTACCCGCGGGTAAATTAAGCCAGGGCAGTGGCGAAACAGTTTACCGTACACTAGGCGAGTACAGTTCGATTTCACAAATTTCTGATTCTCTCGTGAGCTTTTTTGGTAATGATGTGACGACGCGAGTGCGAGATGTCGGCCAAGTGGTCGATACTCTCGAAGACGAAAAGATGCGCGCGTTTTTAAATGGTGAATCTGCCGCTTTGATGCAAGTTTACAAACAGTCGGGTGCGAATACCGTGAAGGTGTCGAATGCTTTGATTAAAGCGATTGAAAAACTCAACGCTTTACCCGAGGCGAGTGGCGCCAAAGGTTATAAAGTCGAAGTGGTTGCCGATATGTCGAAATTCATTCGCGCGAATGTTATCGACGTGAGTGAATCAATTGGTATCGGGATCATTCTTACGATTATTGTCGTGTTTTTATTTTTGGGCTCGGTTCGCAGTACGCTGATCACAGGGTTAGCTATACCGGTCAGCTTAATTGGTGGCTTGACGTTTATTTCATTGGCGGGACTCACGATTAATATGATGACGCTTCTGGCGTTTTCGCTTTCCGTGGGCTTATTGATCGACGATGCTATTGTCGTGCGCGAAAATATTTTTCGTCACTTGAGTATGGGTAAATCTTCTTTTCGTGCCGCACTCGATGGCACTAGCGAAGTCGCTCTCGCTGTTATTGCGGTCACGCTCGCCGTGGTTTCAGTTTTTGGGCCAATTGCGTTTCTCTCGGGTGTAGTCGGGCAGTTTTTCAAATCATTCGGTCTTGGTGTTTGCTTCGTTATGCTAGTCAGTCTGTTCGATGCTTTAACGAATGCTTCTATGCTCTCAGCCTATTTGGGCGGTGGGCATGTGGATCTTTCAAAGTATTCGTATTCGTCAAAGCACCCTATCCGCTCATTGTTGGTGGCGTTTGATCGTTTGCAAACAAAACTTGAGCGTGGTTATGAGCGTTTAATTAAAATTATCTTAGATTACCCGTTGCGATCGCTGGGTGCCACACTGGTGGTAGTCATCTTACTGGCGTCGACCGTGAAGTTTATCCCGAAAACATTTTTACCGCCGCAAGACTCTGGCGAATTCGCCGTGGGGCTCGAGATTAAACCCGGTTCATCACTCGATGAGATGACTCGTGTCGCGCTCGAAGTCGATAAAGTGATTCGCGAAAATCCTGAGGTCAAACTGACGTCACTTAAAGTGGGCGATACCAATGGACGTTCATTTGTTGCGGATTTTTATGTGCTTCTACAGCCGTTTGGTGAGAGGGAATTGACCACTACTGAGGTTAAAACCCAAATGCGCGAGGCGCTGAAAAAATTTGAATATGCCGCACCAAAAGTAAAAGACGTTGATTTTGTCGGCGCCGGCCAGCGACCGTTCACAATCAATTTACGTGGCCAAGATATGGAGCAGCTGCGAGTGGTGGCTCAGCAGATGTTTGAAAAATTAAAAAATCACCCCGGTCTTTTAGACCCAGAGATTTCTGACAAACCCGGCTTGCCTGAGTTTCAAATTGACGTGAATAAAAAACGAGCGCTTGAATTTGGAGTGACTCCCGCTTTGGTGGGTGGAGAATTGCGGGCTCAGATTGAGGGTATGACTCCGGCTAAATTTCGTGAAAATGGTTTGGAGTATGATATTCGCGTGCGTTTGAAAGATGATCAACGTGACCTTGAAAGCGCTTATAATCAAATTGAAGTGCCTAATATTAATTATCGTTTGGTGAAACTGAATCAGTTTTCAAATCCCAAAAAAGAAATCGGGTTTGCAGCGATTAATCGTGAGGATCGCGGGCGCTATATTAGTATTGAGGCTGACGTTGCACCACAGGGCCCTGGTATGGGTGGAGTGATCAGCGATATTCGTGCGATGACTGAGTCTGGCGACGTTAAATTGCCCCCAGGTGTAACGTATCGCTTCGTGGGGCAAGCTGAAAACTTTCAAGAGCTCGCGGTCAGCATGGTCACGGCGGCTTTCTTGGCGGTAGTTTTTATTTACCTCGTACTGGCGAGTTTGTATGAGTCACTTGTCACTCCGTTTGTAATTATGTTGGTGATTCCACTCGCTGTATTTGGCGGATTCTTTGGTTTGTTTGTGATGCAAGCGAGCCTCGATCTGTTTTCAATGATCGGTTGTATTATGTTAATGGGCCTTGCGACTAAGAACTCGATTATATTGGTGGATTACATCAACCAAAAGATGGCAGAAGGTCTGTCGATTCGTGATGCTATCATTGAAGGTGGTAAAACGCGTTTGCGCCCAATCATAATGACTTCAATGGCTTTGATTGCGGGGATGATGCCAGTTGCAATTGGTTTGAACGAGGCTTCTTCGCAGCGTCGTTCGCTCGGTATTGCAGTTGTGGGTGGTGTTTTTATTTCTACACTTTTGACCTTGATTGTAATACCAGCTGTGTTTAGCTACATAGAAAGAGCAAGACGATGGATGATCTCCCGAGTTGGTTCGAAGATGGTGCAAGCGCCATCGGCGGGTGATTTGAAAAAAATCGATTTGAAAGAATAGAAGTGAAAAATGAGTGACGCTGCTTTGGAGTTTCAATGAACGCAGAAATGGTTCGAACCACTGAGACAAAAAGCAAGATTCTCGCGAAAACGAGAACACTTTTTGCCCGCTTTGGTTATGAAGGGACTTCAATTCGCGATATCGCCCGTGAGTGTGATGTGAATGTGGCGGCCATCAACTATCATTTTAAAAGTAAAGAGAGCTTGTATTGGGAAGTCATCAGCGAGTCTTATGAAGAAGGCGAGCAGATGTGCGCTCAGCTCGCACAGAACGCTAAAGATTTAGAAACTTTCGCGGGTCGGGTGTACGACCACTTTTGCAATGACACCGATTTAATTCGCAACACCATGAAGCTTTTTCTTTCTGAAAAATTAGTTGCACCTGAAGATTCACGTTTTATAAAGCGCATGAAAGAAGGCCCGATTGGCCCACCGGGGGGCGTGTACTTCGCTCAGTTTTTAATGAAAGAGATGCCTTTCGAATTACGCAAAGACGGTGCCTTCTGGGGTGTGAAGACTATTTTTGGCACGATCGTGCATTGGTCCACTATGTGTACAACTTCGCACTTGGCCGTACTGGCTGAGACTGAACCCCTTTTACGACCTGAACAAATTCGCCTTGATGTTTTGCGCGTTGTGAAATCAACTGTAGAGTATATGCGCAATCACCCTGAAATTTTTAAAGTTTAGTTGAACCATGCAGGTTCTGCACATCGGCACTGAAATGTCGTGGCGAGGTGGGGAAAACCAAGTGCGTTTTCTCATCGAAGGCTTGCGCGAGCGTGGCATTCAAAGTTGCGCCGCGTACCCTGTTAAAAGCCGTGCTTATTTACGTATGAAAGAAATGGTGCCGACTTTAGCGTTACCTTCGCGGTTAGCGCACGACCCGCGTAATATTTGGCGGTTAGTGAAGTTTTGCCGCGAACATGCTGTCGATGTTCTAGATGCCAACAGTTCAAACGCCATGAGCTTAGCTCTGGCGGTGAAGAAGCGTCTGAAATCGGTGAAGCTCGTGGTGCATCGTCGGGTCGATATACCAGTGCGGGCCAATTGGCTTTCGCGACGAAAGTATTTAAGTGAGTCTATAGATCGTTACGTGGCTATTTCAAACGCCATTGCTGACGTATTAGTTGCTGCGGGCGTTGAACGCGAGCGCGTCGTGACTGTGCGAAGTGCTGTTGATGAATCGCCTTACAAAAAAATGTCGCGCGTGACTGCACGAAGCGAGTTGGTGGCGCGGTTGCAGAGTATCAGAGCCACGCAAGACGGTGGTAGCCCGCAAACTGATGCGGCGAAGATACACGAGACTGCTCCGCCATTTATTTTTGGTATCGCCGCGGCTTTGACTCGCGAAAAAGGTCATGACGTCGTTTTACGTGCCTGTGGTCGTCTGCGCGATGCGGGCGCGAAGTTCCATTGTGTGATCGCTGGTGAAGGGGTTTATGAGGTCGCGCTCAAAAAACTTTGGCGGGAGCTAAAGCTTG
>JAYUVI010000539.1:0-13877 GCA_043754135.1 Bdellovibrionales bacterium
TGCAGGAACTACGGATAGCAAAATTCGCGCATTTAGCACCAGCACAGGCGATCTTCTCTGGGGGGAAGCACTCCCGCACTCTGGTAACGCAACGCCAATGACATATACAGATAAAAATGGAAAACAATTCGTAGTTATCGCGGCGGGAGGGCATTCAATGTTTGAAACCACCATTGGTGATTATGTTGTCGCTTATTCAATAGAAAAATAAATGACTTCAAAACTGGGCGGCAAAGAAAAAACAACACGCACCTTATGTTCAGTCTTAAATCGTATGCGCCCCCATTGCCGTCAGACTTAAAGCCGCCAATTCGGGGCACACCAATTGAACCTTTTGGTGTCGCCGTTATATTTTGGGTATTTATTATTGACAAACATAGGGCCAAATCTAATCTTGGCCCGTTCTACTCTTTCGGCATACTTGGGGTCATTGCCGCCGTAGGCATCAATGTACATGTCGACAGCACAATCGACCTGAAAAGTATTTTCGACAAACCTACCATTGAATCGGGCTAAGCTATCTATGACGAGTGCGTCGTTTTCTGTATTGAATATGGAGTTGGTGATTTCAACCTGACCCCTGTAATCCAAATCAATGCGAATGCCTTTGTAACCATATAAAACGTCATTCTCGAGCTTTAGATTTTCTTTGTTCGTCAACTTGGCAATGTACTTCGAGCTACTTTTGATAACAGAATTCTTGATGCGGGCTTCGCCACCAGAAATAAATAGCGGGTGTTGCTCGTAATAATCCCGGTCATTACCGAACTCGATATCACGAACTAAGGTGAGGTTTTGAACGTCAAGGATTTGTCCCGGTTCAAGCGCGATGTCGAGGGCTGGATAATTTCTTGTCCCCTTAACTATGATTTTTTCGCGATCGCCTTCGCCCACCAATTTCAAGGGCAACACAATACTTGCGCCGCCCGTTGAATACACCCCTTCTTTGATAATGATGGTTTCACCTTCGCGAGCTTTGGCTAAAGCCTCCTGCAAAGTTAAGAAGTGGCCGCGGCCTGTAGAATCAAGGATTCGCGGGACAGTTTTGACATCAAGACCCATCCCCAGCAATCGATCGATGATCTGCACACGCGATAAATTTTGAATTTCTTGAGAGTGCAAGAACCAATTGATGCGACGATTGCGATCGACACTATTACTGATCGACCATAAAAACTCATGGAGGAGTAGAAACGACAGCTGTAGGGGGCGCTCTTCGGCTACTTTTTCGAAAATTCGTGGCATATATTTATAAACAATCAGCGGTGACCCCGTGAATTCAGGGTGCTGGCGCACCACGGCCTGAACCAATTGAATTTGACCGTTCTCTCGACAGTTCACGGGAATTCTGACTGAAATCGGTAAGTCTTCGTCATTAATTTCTGTGAGAGCGTAGTCGGTGGGCTCCCAAATCTGAGGTCGTGATTGATCTTCATTCAAAATATTATTGGTGAATTCATCAAATATAGGCAAAAGTTCGGGGAGTTTATCGATAAAAACTCGCCGAATATTAAAAATGGACTCTTGCCAGCTGCTCACAGGCTTTGGCTGCTGCGCGCCCTGTTCGCGTGAAAACACTAAGTAATCAAGTGAATAGAGCCCAAAGAGGTCATTACTGCTATACGGAACGCACTTAACGAGATCACCGCCAGAGCCTACGTCGGTTCCGGCAAGACCAATCCGAGTTAAACCTAAAATCAAAATTGTCAAAACGGTTTTCATAAATTTACCTCGACTCATTTTTTGTGCCTAGGCTAGGTTCGATTTTTTTATCAACACGAAAGAGCTGAACTGAAAGGCGATAGACTTGCGTATTTTTGCCAGCGTCGTCTAACAACTCAATCATATTTTCTCTGAATTCTTTAATCAGCTTACGTGCCTCAGGCATACGATCGATATTGATCGCAATTGTACTGCCACTTATGTCAATCTCATCGGCAGTTTGGGTTCGTAGTGCCGTGTCTGCCAACTCAAGAAATTGGTGATGATGTTCACGAATTGCTCTGCTGGGTACTGACGCCACTCTCAGCATTTGAAAATGATTTTTAAGTGTGCCATCGATCTCTTTGACCAAATTGAGATTTTTAAGAACCTTAATGGTGGTCGATACTTTGTCACTCGATACCCCCAGTTTTTTTGAAATCCAGGCGATATCATAGATAAAGCCGTCAAGTTCTGTCAGCGCCAAAAGGGCGTGATAGTGCCAATTGGCTACCACTTGAAAGGTGGCATGCTTCAATTCTTTGTAACGAATCAAATTTTTATTTTTTTTACTTAATTCTTTGCGAATCGTGGCTTTGTATTCATCGCTCTTAGCGTCCGCAAGACGCACTAAGGTCAAAAATAAATCTTTTTGTTTTTGTGAGCACTGGATCTTATTTACGATTATCGAAGCTTTGTCTGGGCTGAGCTTTTTTTTCGAGGTTAAGATTTGACTTAAAAAACTGGCCGATAAACTGAGATCACGCGCGAAGGCACGTCTAGAATAATGAGAATTTTTTTGAACACGACGTTCGTATTCAAAAATTAAAATATCCTGATAACTCAACATTATTTTAAGCCTACCTATCGCGCATGTTTAACAAAAATGTCTGACTCTATCTAGCAAGGGATCAGTACTTTGACCCTTGTGTCATTTCATAAAACCAAATGTGAAAGGCCTCAGGTTCTTGATCATGAATCTGTTGATAAAAATCGTCGCCCTGCCACTCCACATTTATGGTGTCATCCAAATAGACCGCCAAACGCGCAAAGGATTCGCGAATACCGGGAATGCATTTGTTAGTAGCCAGTGCTGCGGCCACTATTTGTCCGCCTATCCCGCGATCCATGGTAATCATGACCTCTTCAGGTTGGTCATCGGGATGATAAGAGTGACAAGTGAACGAGGTTTCGCCGACGACAACCTCACAAAAGTCATGGTCGTCGCTGTAGCGTAATTTGACTTTTAATTCATTCAAAAGGTCGATGGTGCCATCCACAATATTGGTGTACTGCACATTGATTTTAAACGAAGCCTGATAGAACGATCGCGCCTGACTTTGCACCGACAAGAGCAGAGTTGCGGCGAGCGAAAAAATTTTAAGATACTTCAAGTTGTGTTCCCTCCTTGGGGTTATTTTGTTTCATTGAGATCATCGCTGATAGGGAGAGTTCGCAATTGAATTGCTGTTCGTTCCGTCAGTAGTGTTTGCTGACAGCAAACGGCAGAGGCTCTATTGGTCACGAGCTTACTTGCCGAAAAAGATGTAAGACTTTCCGGATAATATTCGGGTAGGGCCGGCATCCAAGTATGGCGCTCCAACTGCAATATCTGAAATGCCATCTCCGTTGAAATCGCCGAGACCGGTTACGGCTGCGCCAAAACTCCCAGGAGCGTCTGAGGTAAATTCAGCAGATCCGGTAAGTATAAGGCCCCGCGAACCCAATTTTTCAAGATGTATGTCGCTTATGCGATTCGAACCGAAAACAACATAAGCTCGGCCGTGTCCATTGTCGAAACCATCGGCTCCGATCAAAAGGTCTTGAGTTCCATCGCCATTGAAATCTCCTGCTGGAGAAATTGAACTACCGGTCGCGGCGAGGTATCCACCCCCTGGATCGCTAGCCGTTGGATCAAGCATGGCTTCACCGAAAATTCGAATTCCTTCGCCTGCCGGAATCGCTGGCATTTGAATATTATGTAAACCGTTTGCTCTGCCAAATATAACAAAGACATCGCCAGGAGAACTATCGCCCCTTGCTCCCACAACCAGATCTTGAATCCCATCTTTATTTAAGTCTAAAAATGTAACGGCATTTCCTAAGTTGGCAGGCAGAGAGTACGCATCTAAGAAACCTTGAAGAATAAATCCTGACGACGGATTTATGGTAGCCAAGTCGTAGCCCGCGGTGAAAACATTTGGCAGTGAGTTTGGAGTTGCGGCATTATTTACTTTCTCATTTGCCGCTGCAAGCAACGCCTTACCAAAGACCACATAGACTGATCCAAGAAAGTTGGCGCCTTGGGCTCCAATTGCAACTTCCCCAAGACCGTCGCCATCGAGGTCTCCGACAGCCATTGAAATACCTGAACGGGAATTAGCTGGGCCATAAAATTTAAATATTGAGGAGTCGGATTCAATTTTTTTTCCATTGAGACTCGTGCCTGCGATGGAGTTTCCGAGAATCACTGTTACAAGGCCTGCATTTGTACGCCCTTGTGCAGCCCATCTAGGTTCAGCAACCAGCAACTGGTCACACGAACCAGAAAATATATGGCCCGCTTGAACTAACATTCCTCCGCCGACCCCTCCTCCTAAAACCGAAAAACCAAGGCCACTTGTTAGGTTGTCGAGCTCAAAGTTCGCTCTAAGTGAGCCTCCAAAAACAGTGTAGGCGGTCGTTGAATTCAGATTGCCCTGACCGATTAAAAGGTCCTTGCGTCCACGGCATTTTAAATCTGCAGCGGCAAGAGATCGTCCTGTGTGGGTCGCTGCCGTTACTCTAGTGCCATTAATCGAAAAGCCGTCACTTTTGCCATCAGCGTTTGAATCTAAAACTCCATTTAGCGTGCGCAGATCGAAACCGCCTGTCGAAACTCCCGCAAGTTGAGCTGCTTTAATGGTTCCAAATAAAACATGAACTTGTCCACGGTCCGCATTATTTGCGGAACTAGCATAGAAGTCCTCGCCGTCTGGCTCGCCAATAACTAGATCAGAAAGTCCGTCGCCGTTAAAATCAAGTGACGTAAGTGCAGCGCCCGCATAGCCACCATGCACGACGACTCCGGCTCCGGCTGACGCGCCCCGAACTGAAATTCCGGTGGATCCATTTAAAGAATCCGCCGAAATATAAACATTGGGCCCAAAATCTGTAATTGAACTTACTATCACAGTTTTGGTCGCGGTCGTTGCGCCACCTGCACCCGTGCAAGTTAATTGGTAGGTGGTTTGAGCGGTGATTCCAGAAATGACTTGGTTGCCGGTCAGTGTTTTTGCTCCGCTCCAGGCACCTGTAGCCTGACAAGAAGTCGTATTGGTCGAAGTCCAGGTAAGACCGAAACTGGTATTGGCTTGAATTGTATTTGGACCGATTAGTGAAACAGTCGGTATTGGCGGAGGCACTGATTGAGTTGTTGCGTTGCCGGAAATCGACATGGCTGACAAATTTCCTGCGCCATCATAGGCCTGTACGGAGTAGGAATACGAAGTCGAAGGAGAACGGCTCGTGTCGATAAATGAATTGGTGCCGGACGTTCCGATCAAGGCTCCTGCCCGAAAAATTTTGTAGCCCGTAAGACCTGATCCGCCTGTATCTGAAGAAGCTCCCCAAGCTAAGGTTATTGAAGTGGAGGTGGCGGTTTTGGCCAAGGGTTGACCCGGAACAGTTGGATTCGTGGTATCGAGTGTAGCGGGGGGGGGAGTACCTGTAGGTGTGGTACCAGAGGCGTCCACCGTTGAACCAGGTGAAGCGCCAGATTCTGTGGCTGGGCGGCCGCAGCCCGGCATGGTTTGCACGACAACGCTTAAAAAGAGTAACACCGCGAGAATTTTAGGCTTTATTTTCAGCGAGTTGTTTGGGTGCTTCATATCTCAATTATATCAATCATACTCAATAGGGTCAAAAAATCGACTGGTGAAGCGCCAATTTAGAGCGAAATTACGCGATTTTTTTCTAATTCAAACAAAGTGGATAACTCCTCGACAAAATTTTCTTCTCAAAAAACTAAGTATAGCCTGCACGTATCAGAATGAGTCATCTTTGAAATTAAAAGCTCTGCGGGACAAGTTCGCTGCGTGGACCACGCGTTTACAAAAGCGAGTACTTCGCCAAAATCTGCGTATAGCGTTTCATAAGTTGCGGCTCATCGAATAGCAATGCGCGCTCAGAATTTTGTCGGGCGATAGATCTCGCCCAATCCCGATTGGTTAAGAGGTCGTGCATGTTTTGCGCCCAAGCTGCACGATTTTCTAAAGGTAAAATCAATTGTCGAGATTGAATCAGCTCACAGGTGCCTGAGCCGCTAGCCAGCACAACTGGCAAGCCACAGGCCATAGCTTCTAAAGTCGACACATTGAAAGCCTCAGGTTTTGACGGGTGCAGAAAAACATCCAGTGCGTGGTAATGACTGGCTTCTGTCGCGCGATAGTCCCTGTCTGCTGGCCCAATAAGAACAAACTTCATCATTTGTTGCGGGTTAATACCGCCCGGCTGTGCGATAGCATTCGCATCTGCAAAAATTTTCTGCGCCCATTCAGCTGTCTCGGCATCATTTTGACTGGCGCCCACCACCAGAGCTTCGTTCGGTAACGCCAGAACGTCGCGACCAGCGGCGCGCAGTTTCACTTTATCGCGCATATTAAAAACTTCGCGCGGGTAACATGGGTAGCAAATCTCAGCACTGTCAGGTACTCCCGCCAATTTATCGACCCACATTTTTTTCATGATCTGTGAGGGCACAATTAGACAGCGAGCCGATGCAAAATTTTTAATTTTTGAAGATTTCACAGAACTACTATTGGGATCAAAATCTTCAAAGTTAAGAGCGAAACTCATGTGAGTATCAGGCCAGTCGCCCTGACTGAAAATCAAATCAAACTTTTCGCCAGCTAAAATTTGCTGACAGCGCCAGGTAAAAAAATTCTCTTGTAGCCCCGAAAATAGCGGCAACTTATAAACGCCCTGAAGTTTGGCGCTAGGTAAACGCACGAGCCACTCTTTGTCGCATTTTTCAGCCAACACGATAATTTCAAAACCCCATTGCGAAAAGGGTCGTAAATAATCAAGAAGTAGACGATCGGCCAGTGAAGATAAAGCCAGGTTACGAGCAATAAGAGCGATTCGTTTTTTTGGTGGAGAAGTGTGGTCTTTCATTATTGGTAATATGATCCTACATCAAACCCAGCAAGATATCACAGATTTCGCGTACAGCACCTCGACCACCGTCGGCTTTTGTGACCAATCGTGCCCGCTTTTTAACTTCAGGCTGGGCATCTCGTGGAGCGACTGAAATACCACAACGCTCAAACACGGGCAGGTCAATGACGTCATCGCCGATAAAAGCGACTTCATTGGCCTTCAAGCCACTTTGAGAGAGTAAATCAGCAAACGCCGAAGCTTTGTCCTTCGCGCCTTCATAAAAATAGTGGATTTTCAAATTTTCTGCACGGGCGCGAATATCTTCAGCCAAAGAGGTGGTGATAATCGCGAGCTTCATGCCTTTCTCGCGCAAAAGTACGAGGCCCATCCCGTCACGTATATAAAAATTACGTCGCCATTCGCCTTTGTCGTGCAAAATAATGTGCCCGTCGGTCATGACTCCGTCGACATCGAGGGCGAGACATTTGATTTTCTTCCATTCAGATTGCTTTACCGTCTTAGGCCTTTGTGCCATACTCATCCCCATGACCGGATTTAAACCACTCCACGAGCCTATCTCGTTTCAATATCAAGGGCAAACCTATGAATGGGGTTCAGGCAAAAGCTGGGTCCTTTTTGCTGGGCCTGACATCATTGAAGACGAAGGCATGGTCATCGAAGTTGCACAAGAATTAAAGCGTCTAACGACAGCTAAAAAAATCCCGTGGATTTTGAAATGCTCTTACGATAAAGCCAATCGCCAAAGTTTGGGAAGTTTTCGTGGCCCGGGCATGAAAACGGCTCTCGATGCTCTCGCGCGTATCAAGAGTAAAGTCGGTTGCCCGATTCTCACAGATGTTCATGAAACCATTCAAGTTGAAGCCGTTGCTGAAGTGGCTGACGTTATCCAAATCCCCGCATTTTTAAGTCGCCAAACCGATCTCGTGGTGGAAGTCGCGAAAACCGGTCGCGTGATGCATATTAAAAAAGGTCAGTTCATGGCTCCTGGTGATATGGCTTCTATCGTAAAAAAAGCTGAGTCGGCCGGTAATAAAAAAATTCTGCTTTGTGAACGCGGCACCACTTTTGGTTATCACCGTTTAGTGAACGACATGACCGGCCTGGTAGAAATGCGCCAAACCGGTAAACCAGTCATTATGGACATCACTCACTCTACACAAATGCCCGGCGCAGCTGACGGCAAAAGCGGTGGTCGTCGCGAGATGGCCCCCGTACTAGCCCGTGCCGCAATGGCTGTGGGAGTGGACGGCATCTTCGTCGAAACTCACCCCAACCCAGACTCTGCACTCTGTGATGGGCCGACTTCACTCGCCCTTAAAGATATGGAAAACTTAATCAACCAAATCCAAAAAGTTTGGCTCACGCATTTCTAGATGTGTATCAAGCCCTTTATCCCACCGCACGCACTCCCAACAGAGTGCATGAGTGGTAATTTGGATTACGGTTTTGAAGGCACGATTGTGGGAGCTCGAGCGAAAAAGTGAAAACCGTCTCTTGGCTGCGTAACCCTTCAGCCCTCAAACACCCTTTAAAAACTTAAAATAGTTTTCAGGTATTATATCGGCAGATTCTATTTCGCCGCATGTGGGGCAGGGGCGATCGAGTTGCATTTTAACGTGTGCATCTTGGTCAGCGTTCTTTTCTAAGTAGTCCTCACCACGCTTGGCGAGGTATTCGGACTCTTGCTCGCAATTTTGACAGTAAAACGGCACCATCAAAGAATCGATTAAAGAATTACCCGGCAAGAAACCTTTCAGCACATTAAGTTGTTGCACGACCACTCGCGGGCAATTACGAAAACGTATAGCTGATGCAACCTTCGGCAGCGTCTTAACCCAATTGACCCACAGCCTGACGCCCATTGAATTCACATGATGAACTTGAGCGAGATCAATGGTCAGTGGCGCGGTCGACACAATTTTAATTTGATTAAAATCGGCGTGCTCATCGACGTCGCCAGACAAGTAAAGCGTTTGGTCTACAGCTTGTGAGTCTAAACGGTGTGATAATCGCCCCAAATATACCTCTAAAGTTGAACGAGCATAGATTCGTGGGCAAAACACCAATCTATGGGCGAGGGGTTGAGGCCCTTGGCTTGAGCGACCTTCAAAGCTGAATTATAGTAGTCACGGGTTTCGGTTTCGATGCGCGCTATTTTGCTATCAGGGGCGCCAGGGTCATGGTGAATAAATAAAACGCGTTTGATTTTCTCGCGCAGGGCGAGATCAATCCCAATCGGACCCGACGAGTGGCCCCAGTTGATGCGTTCAGCGGCCTCTAAGAACGAATATTGAGCATCGAAAATCATCAAATCTATCTTTTGATAAAGCGGTAAATCAGGGCCCAATTGCTCGCGGGTCATGCGTGTACACTCGTTATCTACACAGTGGGAAAAAACTTTGCCGCCATTTTCAAATTTGTAACCCCAGCATGGGTCGGGGTGATCGAGCTCGTAAGGTGTCACGGTCACATCGCCGAATAGCACAGGCTTGCGTGGCGCTAATTTGTGGAAAAATAACTTCGCTCCAAGATCTTCATATTTGACCGGAAAATTCGGCTTCCGAAAAATACGACGAATATTTTCTTCGAGATCAGGTTGAACCGCATAAAAATGAACTTCATTGCCAGGTATGAAAATGGGAGTGAAGAACGGCAAGCCAATCAAGTGGTCCCAATGAAAATGCGTCATCAAAATATCGATTTTGGCTTTGCCAAGTACTGTGCTTTCGCGCATGAAATTATCGCCGAAACAGCGTAGGCCGCTGCCACCATCAATTAACAAACGCGTTTTAACGGTGCTGACTTCTATACACGATGTATGACCGCCGTAACCGCTAGTTTTATGTATAGGTAAACTTTTGATAAATTCTGCAGGGGTGACTTTTGAGCCTTCGCTGATTTTCAGATACTCTTCAATCAAAGCAATCTGTCGCGAGATCATTTGTTCAGTTGTTAAGGGCGCAGGTAACGAACCGCGAATGCCCCAAAGTTTTATCTTTAGACTCATATGAAAATATTAACAGGCTGATTTTATTGACGTAATGTTTCAAAGAAGAACTCGACCAACAGCCAGTATTAAGGCGGGCCATAGGGCCCGCCCGAGAGATTATTCTAGAAATCTCTGACTTGACTCCGTCAAACTTACTGACCGAAGCCCGGTGATACTACACGTACGTAAAAGCGTTTTTTAGCAAAAGGCTTCGCATCGCCGGCGTGATAAACTTGAATATAGGCGTAATCAGAACAGCTGCCATCTTCGCGGTTAACGAAATCGCAACCTGGAGTAACGGCTAACGTTACCGCCGCCAAATCTTCAGGCTTGTTCAACGTGTACTCAAATGGAGCTTGAACTTCGTTCTTCCATTTCAAAGCGCCCTGAAGCGGTCCACCATTCAAGCCCACACTGATTCTCACGGGGTAGCGAAATTGGTAAAACTCGCTCGGGATCGCCTGCATAGTCAAATTGAAGCTGGCTTCTTGACCTGCTGCCAAAGTTACAGAAATCGGGCGATAGCGTGAGCCCATGCTTTCATCTGTCAATTCTTCGGTGCCGTTTTTAACTGAGTACTGCGCCACTTGGCCACGATCGAGTCTAAAGTTACGTGTTGATAAGGCTTGTGTAATTATCATCGTTAATTCACCTGGTGCGCGTACACCGTCGTGCCCCAACTGATCGGCATAAAGCATATGCTCAAACCAATCATTTGCCGTAAGTGCTGGGTGATTACGTGCTAGTCGCATAGCCTCAAGTGTAAGGTCGGCCACTTTAACTAAACCTTCATGACCCGAAACGGCTACCGCACGAAGCAAGATATCGTTCATTGCGCCACCGTAAGCTTCGCCATCATCATGCGATTCATTGGTCAGGTTAAAGCCGGTGTTGTTGATAATACGAAAGTCATCTGAGCCGGGGAAAGACTGACTGTTCTTCACATCGTGAATCACGAGTTGCGCGACAAAGTCGGCCATACCCTCGGCTAAACCACCGCTATCGGCGAGCGTGATCATGTCGCCCATTAAGCGATCCATAACACCGTGGCCGAGTTCGTGCCAAATAGTTGAATTGTCGCGAGCGAAATTCTGGGCGCCTGGCGAATATGTCGTAAAGTTAATTGTGTCATTCGTATAGTAAGCGTTGTCGCGCATTGAAACGTCGGGGTCATACAAATAGGCGTGGAACGGACGTGTTGAAAGATCAACGTCGCTAAAGCCCATAGCTTGTAATGACAGCATCAAGCGGTTGATCGCGTAGTAAACTTGTACTTCATCAAAACCATTGTTGATGTAAGTCGCGACGTCATGCTGAGGGTGGCGAATCGGTTGGCGTTTAGCCGCTGAACCTGAATTCATCATCGGTCGGCCATGATAAGCGCCCACCGGGAAGAGTTCATAAACTTCGCTGCCATCAACGGTAGTGGGTTTCCACAAGAGCGACAAACGCCCTGAGCTTGTCGGAGCAAAATCGATACCTGTGACTTTCGACACCACATCAGGGTGCAAGTTGATCGTCGCGAAATCACCTTCAAGGTAAACACCGTTAGTAAAGGAGTTGTCGACGCTTGGTAACGCATCGAAAAGACCTTTAGCTGTTCTTAATAACCAGGTGGGCGACCAGTAACCTTGCGCGCGACCGTCTTCTGTTTCGCCACGTACATAGTCGATTTTATTTTCAAGGTAGCGATATTCACGCAAAGGCAAATACGGGTCGGTGGTTGTTTCGCGACGTTGCGCCGACAAGTGCGACAACTTCACGGGAACTGTTTCTTGGCGTAAACCTTTTTCTGTTTCTTCGTAAATTTCAAAAACTTCGGCCTGCATATCAAATTGCGGGTGCTCTTTGTATGACGACTCAATAATTTTCTTAGTCAATTGCGACACCAAAATAGTATGGACACCGTGTTTGCCAGTGACTTCGATGACACGGACCAGACTAGTGTTTCTCCATTCATCGTGAGACTTAACCATACCGATAACGTTGTCATCGCGGTGTTTTGCCACCACTTGACGTACATATGTCATGTTGTCGAGACGTGAAAGTTGCGTACGCAGCGACATCGGCGATACCGACAAGCTGTTGCGGGCGAGTATGCGAGTTCGCATGTTGTTGAAGGCGCCATCATCAATGGTGGCTTCCATTTGTATTAACTTGCGGTCGCTGGCCTTAGCCCAAGTACGAATCAATGCACCCTTCACCGGCACGCCATGAGACATTTGCGCGTAAGTTTTAAACATTGAAGTAGCCAATGGCTTTTCCTCAACCAGTTGAAATTGATCAGCGCGCAGTTGCAATCCCGATTGCTCGCTGAGTTTTGTCAGTATAGCGCCTAAGTCGTCGGTCACTTGTGTGTCGTTAGTCCAACGATACGATTGAATAGCTGCATATGTGGTTTGGCTCATTAACAGCAACGCTGCGAATGAAATTGATAAAGCTCTGATGAACGTAAACATGAACCCCCCTCGTTAGTTTTCTCGCGAAAAAATATTCCCCGTTCAGTTTGTAACAGTAGTGTCCTAAAGAAGTCTCCATGAAATTCTAATTTTAATTAACGCCCGGCATAACTCATATCACACAAGACTCATAAGTGAATTTTGAGTAAGGTCAGATAAATTTTTTTTAGATTCATCAAAAGGGGGGCTTTGAGATGAAAACCAATCAGCCAAAAGTGCGAGGCTTTTTTTGCACCATCGTTTCTTTGTTTGTTTTACTGCCTAATATTGCTTGGGCGTGGGGTGACTTAGGTCACGAGACTGTGGGGGAAATTGCTGAACAACTGATCAATCAAGACGCGCGTACAAAGCGGGCTGTGCAAGCTATCTTGGGTGTCGAGCCCTACGCTGTCGCCGCAATCTGGCCTGATCATGCACGCAGTGATGAACGCTTTCAGCCCGCCGATGGTAATGACGGTTTTGCCTATTATCACTACGTCACTATTTATCGCGACCCTAATAAATACACCGCAAAAGATGCCCGCACTGTACTCGAAAAATACCCGCGAGTTTTAGCTGACCCACGTGCACCGCGCGAGGCGAAAATGATTGCACTCCGTTATCTTATACACGTGGTCGGTGACGTTCAGCAGCCGTTGCACGTGGGTAATGAATTCGATCGCGGCGGCAATTCATGTAAGGTGAATTGGCGCCCCAATGCAGATCGCACGGCATTGAATACCAATTTGCATTCGGTCTGGGACACCGAATTGGTCGACTACATGGCGAACTCGATTAAGCTTCAGCGCCCTGACGTCAAGTATTTCGGCTACAAACAGGTGGCGCAGTCGTTAATGGCGAAGTATCAACAGTTGATCAATTTGCATCGTCGCGATATCCAAATCACTAACTGGATAACTGAATCTAAAAAACTTCGCGAAGAACAGGCTTACCCCGATCGCTTACCAGAAGACGGGCGTGTGTACTGTGGAGCGCGGACTTTGGCGCACGATGAAGCTTTAGCCAACCCAACATTGAATAAAGAATTTGCTGATCAGCGTATGCCTATAGTGGAGCAGCGTCTCGTTTTGGGAGGCGTGCGATTGGCAGCTTTACTGACTCAAATATTTAACAGCACCAATGTGAAGAAACCGGTTGAGAATGAAATTTTACAGATGTTGAAGCTCACCAACGACGTCGAGTAAGGCCATTGCTGAAGCATTCGGTTGATAGCTCGAATAGATCTTGAAAACGTTTTGATAATAGCGTTGTGGTTCGCGGCCCTTGTTGATTTGTCGACGCAAATTGTTTGGGCCCATGTTGTAAGCCGCTAAGTAGTGGGGCATGCGCTTATAATCTTGGCGTAAATAATCAAGATAAGCGGCGCCTATTCTGATGTTTTCTACTGGGTTGTGTAATGAGAGTGCGCCTTTAAACTGCAGGTTCAATTTGCGTGAAAGCCATTCTGCAGTTTCAGGGCGAACTTGCATAAGACCACGCTCACCCACATCGCCTACGGCATAAGTATCGAATCGACTTTCGTGCTCAATCACCGCCAAAATTAATAGTGGATCAAATTGATATTTGGC
>JAYUVI010000540.1:0-3184 GCA_043754135.1 Bdellovibrionales bacterium
GGTCCTAGTGGAACGAATTGTCGCGAATTCGCGATATCACCCGCAGGTGCTGCAAAACCCGCTGACATAAACACCATAAAAAAAAGAGCCCCGAAGATCGAGGCTCTGAACAAGCGTCTTAACACATTGAGAATGATACGAAGGTTAGCCGGCGTTTGACAACTGGCAAGCTTGCGCGACTTCAGCGTGATGGCTCAACTGGCTCTTCATATTTTGATAAGCTTCGGCGCCTGTGGTGCTATTAGATTTAAAAATCTCTGAAAATTCACTCGCCGCTGCGGCTTTAAACTGTGAAAGCGCATTCGATTCACAGCCCATCATCAAACCCAGAGTGATCAGCGTTTCGCCTTCGCCACGAGCCATGTCGACTTTTACGTTGTGAATGTTGGTCGCAATGTACTTTTCAATTTCAACGTCGTTCTTCACCCAGCCACTGGCGCTGCAGTTAGAAGTACCTGTGGTGATACCGAAAAATTGGCTTGAGAAAGTGGCGTTTGTGGTCATAGCAAAAGTTTGCGACATGCGTGAATTTTTTTTCATCACCACTGAACCCAAACCGCAACCCGCGTCACCGGCAAAAGCCCAAGATGCGCCCAAGAGCGTAGCTGCCACTGCTAAAATTATCTTTTTCATAGAATAAATCCCTCCGTTAATAACTAAACAAAAGCTTCAACTCGTATTTTGATAACAAGGCGGGGGAGTGACTAGTTATATTCGTGCAAGCCTGAGCTCGCTGAGTAAAACCAGACTATAGTCGTGCTTGAGATTGGTGAACGATATAAATTCTGACCGCAGTTCAAGTGGCCACTTAAGTCCCCAGGAGGCCCTAAAGTGGCGTGATGCCGAAGGCAAAAGAATTATGCCCCAACGTGCAAGGCAAACAAAAGCGATTTACGCCATCGGTGATTTCGACACCCACCGTATCGCTGCTATCGAAGCCACTCATTTGGGAGAATTGAATTTTCATATTTTTGAACTGAATCTGCGGCAACTGCAATCGCGCCAGTTCAACGTTAATGCGTCCAGCTGACTCTTCATTGGTGGCGTGTGAGTTCAATTCGGCTAGTACCACGCGATAAGTTTGTGCCAATGACTCTTTGGCCACAATCGAGCCGTCTATGGTTTGACTAAATAACCACGCCAGGCCGAGGTCCGCGTTGGGGCCGTCGAGAAGGCTGTCCCCTTCAGCGCCTTCAAAGACGATTCGATTGGTTTTTTCTTCTGCTGCAGCTTGTGTGATGGTGAAAACCGTTGTGAGTGTATAACTAATGGTCAAACTCAATAAAAAATTCATCAGTGTGGTTGTCATCTCTTGCTCTCCGCGTACTAGGGGTTGAGTCCTAGAGGAGAGCAAAAGCAAGGCCAGAGCTCACTCGCGCTTTGCGTTCAGATAAATCAACGTCACGTATTGGCCACGTAAAATTCTTAAAGAGTTAATTTGTCCCTTTAGCAATTGCTTGAGCACATCAGTGTCTTTAGTCACTTCTTTGCGGTTGACGTCCATCACCACGTCACCCGGATTGAGGCCCGCGCGACCGGCCGGGCTATCTGGATCGACTTCAATCACCACCGGAAAAGGCTTTCGCAGCTGTGGTAAACCAAATTTGCGCCCGATTTCGGCGGTGTAATTGCTCAATGTAAAACCTAAATCGAACGGCGCTTTTTGGCCGCGATAAGTTTTCTTCTTTGACTGGACTTGCTTTAAATCATCAGGGTGTTCTTCAAGTGCGACTTGTGTTGATGTGGCTTTGCCATTGCGAATAAAATCAATTTTATATTTTTTGCCGACTTCGGCATCGGCCACAAAACGACTAAAATCGCCTGGATTAGAAACTTCTTTGCCATTAAACTTAGTTACAAAATCATATTCTCTCATGCCGGCTTTCGAAGCCGGGCTACCGTCGACGACCCCGACAATTAATGCGCCATCGGTGCGGTTCAGTTTCATCTCTTGCGCTGCCTGTGGGTCAATCGGTCGTGGGTACATGGTCACTCCGAAAAAACCACGTTTCACTGAGCCGTCTTTTTCGAGCAACTTAATGACATCTTTCGCATTGTCGATGGGTATCGCAAAACCAATCCCTTGGCTATTCGCTGCTATGGCTGCGTTCACGCCGATGACTTCGCCTTGTAAATTCACCAGTGGGCCACCGGAGTTACCGGGGTTAATGCTCGCGTCGGTCTGAATAAACGGGAAGCGATTGAGTTCGTCAATTTCGCGACCAATCGCCGAGACAATCCCTTTTGTAGTAGTGTGGCCAAGGCCTAATGGGTTGCCAAATGCGGCGACCCATTCACCCACCTGCACATTGGCGCTGGTGCCGAGTTTCACGGCAGGTAAAGTTTTCTTCGCGTCGATCTTGATTAAAGCTAGATCTGTACGCTTATCGCGACCAATCACTTCGGCGGTGTAAAGCGTGGTGTCTTTCTCTGAAATTTGCACTTTAATTACATCGGCATCTTCGACCACGTGATTGTTCGTCAAAATTAAACCATCAGAGCGAATAATAAAACCCGTGCCCAATGCTTGTTGCGGGCGAGCCGGCATTTGACGCATTTGTGGACCTAAGAATTGCTCGAACATGTCTGAGAACGGGTCGCCCGGTGCCATGCCCCGCGGGCCACCGTACATACCGCCCATGCGTGGGCGACTTGAAGTCGAAATATTGACCACCGACGGGTTAATTAACTTCGCGAGCTCAACAAAAACATTGGCCGGTAGTGGGTCACCCAAATTGAGTTTGGGCGCAACTTGCGCATCGATCACCCGCGCTGTTGAAGCGGAAAAGATGATATAGGTAAGAACAGCTAAGGTGAAACCGTAAAGAACACCCCAGCCACTGTTTTTTAAAGTGGGTTTTTTCGCCGAACGACGCATGTGGTCCTCCTATCGAACTTGTATGTACTTCACTTGCAAATCTTGAATGATCGCTTCGAGATAATTTTTTTCGGACTCTGTCAGATTGTTTTTCGTTTTATCACGTAACAGAACCAGCAAATCGATGCTGTATTGAGCAACGGGTAGATTTTTTTCTAATTGCCCTGTCTGTGGGTTTTTCTCGAGGCCAAGATTTACAATGGCTGAAGATGCAATTGAAATGACCAGGGTTGAAAATGTCGCTTCAAGATTTTGTGGTTCTGTTGATGTCATGACGAGCAAATTTAATCGCAGCGCTCGCTGTCG
>JAYUVI010000541.1:0-3869 GCA_043754135.1 Bdellovibrionales bacterium
GGGTTTTCGCATTTTTACTCGAATGAAGGGGCCTACACGATTGTGCTTAAAACAACGAACACCGGTGGCACGAGCACCGATTATAAACGCATCACTGTGACCGGCGAACCGCAGCCTCCGGTTTTTGGGCTTGCTTCGCGCACTTCGAATGGTACAGCGTACAAGCTTGATACGCGTTACTCAATTCGTGATGATGGTACATTGACAAGAATGGATATTGTTTACGGAGCGGCTCCGTTAATTAATCCCGCAAAAACTTTGAATAGTACGACGCTTAACGGATTTTTCTATAGCGGTTTGTACACAGTCGATCAGAGTTATACATTCAATCGCAAAGTCGGCACGCTTGATAAGCCGTTAGCGGGTGAGTATTCGGTGCTGTCGACTGTGACCGATAACGAAGGCCTTGAGTCGAGCATGAGCTTTTTATTTAAAACCATTAACTACGCCCCGACGATTGATGCCAAAGGTTTTAAATTAAAATGTAAATCGCTCAAGTGCACGGTTGCTTTTGGTACGTCGAAAGTGCCGATGTCAAAGTACGTGAAAGACGCGGACGGTTCGGTAGAGCAAACGTTGTGGCGATTTCTCAACAGTAAGGGTCAGCCGTACGCGGGTTGTAAGCCTGTGTTTGATAAGCGATCGGCCTCTTGCGTTTTTGCAAAACCGGGCACTTATAAAGCCAACTTTAAAGCGACTGATAATTTAGGTTTGTACAAATTTTTTAATCAGACATTGGTTGTGACTAACTCAGCGCCGATCATTTCATTGCCGGCCGTCACTAACAAGTGCACAGGACTTTCTTGCGTAGTCACGATGGGCACAAAATTTATGCCGTTTACGACAGCGGTACGTGACGTCGATGGCACAATTGCGTCTTACAGCTGGCGCATCTACAAAAGTGATAAGAAGACGGTCGTAACGGGTTGTAACGCTGCAAACGCCAAGTCGATTACTTGTAAAGTGCCTACGAAGGGCACCTATTACGCTCTCTTTACGGCCGTTGATGACTATGGCTTAAAGAAATACGCGTGGTCGCCTCTGACCGTGAAGTAAGTGAGTTGTTTTCGCTGGCCACTCTCGGCCAGCGTTCGTGACACAGATTTATGGTGCTGGCCGCTCTAGGTTAGCGTTCGTGAAGCAGATTTATGCGAATGGCCGCTCTGGGTACCATGCCCGAAACAGATATATGCAGCCGGCCGTCCGCCCAGGAAAAATTGCACTCTACGTTAGATAGCAGTCTACTTAGTGGCGCTGAAAACAATATGCGGCGGCCGTCTGTGCGTGGCAAACACAGCATGTTTTATGTAGCCGCTAACTCAGTCGCACGTAATATCATGCAAAGTCGCGCTTGATATTATGCATGCGGTATGTGACTCACACCTTCGCCGATTCACTCAATCGCAGAAGATTATGCTGCTGACAGAGCAGGCGAAGATTCGCCATCGATGTCTCGCCGCCAAAAGCGAAAGGTTTTATGTGATCGAGCTGCAGCAGGTGTGTCGAGCTACAGCGACGATCATTCGCCGCCTCCGTGTAAGTACAACGACCGCCATCACGCTGCCAAATTTTTCTTTTAATTGCAGTCGAGATGTACCGTGAGTTTTTATGCACAGTGACCCGCGGCGCCCCAGAAACGTCGCGTTGAGATGGTCTCTTGTTTAGATTTTTTATGGCGCTAGCGTCGTCAATTTTTCTAATTTCGCGCGGCGCGGATTTCGCTAAATTTTTAATTTCATGAGTTTTCTGTGATGGGTCGAGTGTTTTCGACGGCGTCATAGGATCAAGCTTCTTCAAGCCCATCTCGGCAAGATAAGCAATGAGATCGCGATAATTCATCGAAGGGTTCACGTGGGAGAGTAAATTTCTCAGCTGATCAAGTTTCTGTTTCAAATCCTCATCCACGATTATTTTAATTTCAGTTTTGTCGATTGTAATCTGGCGCACTTTCTCCCGTGTCACCGCTTCGGGGTTGAGTTTAAGTAACTCCTTCTCAACTTCGCGCGTAGATTTATTCTCGAGCTTTTCAATTAAGGTGAGTTTGACTTCGCGGTCACTAGGTTGACTACCGTGACTCAAATTATTTTTGATCGAGTCGTGGGCATTTTTTTCGACTAAACCATTATTTTGATCATTTTCAGTTAATGCGTTTTTCACGCCATTCTCAATTAAACCGCAGCTTGCACCATTTTCAACTAAACCGTAGTTTGCTCGATTTTCAATTAAATCGCCGTTCGCACCATTTTCAGTTAAATCGCCGTTCACGCGCTTTTCAATTAAACCGTGATTCAAGTCGTATTTAATCAAGTCATGACATTGTATAGGTTCTATTGACCGAAGTGATTTTCCTTTTAGTGATTTAAAAAACTTTTGCGCTTTGCAGGCGGCCGTCAAACTCAGCGTACCACTTTTTATTTTTGCAGCCACCTCGGGTACGTCGCGAGTTAAACGCATGGCGCTGATGCGGCGATAGGCGGCGTCTTCTGAGTAAGAGAGTTCTTTGACCGCATACTCAAAAAGACTACGAAAGCCCAATTTTAAAAATAATTTGCGGGATTCAATTTCGCGCAGCAGTGTCAAAATCTCAACCGTTAATTGGCGCTCGTCGTGGGATAATTTTTTGGTGCGGGCAAGTAGCTGTTCGTTAGAAAGTGAATTGATCACAAAACCTCCGTCAGGATAAAGCTCGTTTAAGATTACGGTCAGGACTCACGTTCATGGTGTCTCTTTTGTTCAAGTGAACTCTCTCAGTTCGTTGGCACTATAGCAGGCATTTAAAATTTAGATTTTGCTTATTTTATTTTTTACCCATGCGTTTGTGAAGTTCAATTGGGCGCGGGCGTAATCGCCGTAAAATCGCCCACGTTACGCGAATAATGTTCCTACGCCATCGGACATGTAAATAAAGTTAGTTTATAACCTGGTGAATTTTTTAGTTACAAAAGTCACGTCAAATTATTTCGTTTAAAAATACGTTTTGACGCAGGTTTTCTTGGTCACCAAGAAGACCCGCGTCAAAAATGTTAACGTAGGAAAGTCCGAGTAAGAACCCAAATAAGAACCCAAGTAAGAACCCAAGTAAGAAACCCGAGTAAGAAACCCGAGTAAGAAAGTCCGAGTGAGATAGTCCAACTTTAAGTAAAAAAATTTGGCGTCGGAAAATTCCACGTAGGTGAATCATCCTAACGGTAAGAGATAAACCTGAATAGAATAACAAAAAAGCCAAAGGTTATTTGGGCCTTGAGTTAAGTGGCGCTGTAAAAAAAGTGCACGCGCACTTCAAGTTAAAGTGGTCACATGTGGGTAGATCATGTGCTTCTAAGAATTAAACTAACCAGGTTATGCCCATTTGAGATGGAATCGCGAGACTGGTATAAGATCATAGAAGCTTTGAGATGAAATGGCGATGCTTGTGTAAGCTCATTAAAGCTTTGAAATAAAATGGCGACGTTTGTGAAAAATCATCGCCAGTTAAGATTCAACTCACTTATATTGTGATGGCAGTATCGCCGCGAGCGCACCTACTGCAATTTTAGCTCAAAAGATCCCGAAAAAGTGGCGTCTCTATTGTACCCGAAACTTTTCAACTTCACTGGGTGCAATTTACCAGCAATACGCCCGCCGGGTCTGAGCTCGAGAATACGTGCGTCGAAATATGGGCTCACATCGTACACGGTCATGTAACGCCCGCGCAGGTTTTCGGGTACGGCGGGGTTGCGATCCACATATTCAAAACGTACGTCATTTGTACCGTTGTTATTTTTCTCAATAACAATCGTCCAGTAAGATAAACCGGTTTTCTCGTAAACAACAATCGACGCCGACATCGCGCCGGTTGACAGGTACCCGATACAGCGACCGCATCCTTG
>JAYUVI010000542.1:0-3445 GCA_043754135.1 Bdellovibrionales bacterium
GAGCACCAGAATTTGACTGACTCACGTGTCCTCCGCAATATGCCTATGGTTTTACACGACATGCTACTGCAGAGGACTCGTCACACCAACTAAATAATAGCTGGGCTTCCACTTACTGTGGGTGGACCACCACGCGATTGCTTTCGCGGAGTGGGGGGCGTTGGTGAACCACCATCGGCACTGCCGATAATCTTTTGTAAGCGGCCTTCAGCAATAAAGAAAAAGAGGCCTACAACACCACCCATAACTGCGAACACAATAAAAAATGCCGTATTCGACATCTTACTATACAGCCCGCCAAGAGCGCCGGCCAAATAATTGCCGAGGAACGACGACAAGAACCACATCCCCATCAACATTGAAACGAGACGTGCAGGGGCCACTTTCGTCACCAAGCTGAGACCAATCGGAGATAAATAGAGTTCGCCCATAGTGAATATCCATGTCGTCAAAGCGAGCCATGCTAAGTTTGAAAGTGATTTGTCGACAGTGATGAAACTTTCAGCAAGCGGGATAATCGCAAACGCTGCGCCTGCGAGCACACAACCAATACCCATTTTACGTATTGAACTTGATTTGCGACCACGAGCTGCATTGTAGCTCCACCACATATCTAGCAACGGCGCAAAAATAAAAATGAAGGCCGGGTTGAACGACTGATAAATTTCAGCGGTATGGAAGAACGGAAAGCTATTCCAATCGGCCTTCTCATCGGCCCACAAAGCGAGCGTATTGCCTTGCTGCTCGAAAATCGCCCAGAAGAAAATACACCCTACACACAAAATCACAAGAGCGGCCACGCGGGCACGCTCATCAGGGTCAGCTAAACGTTTGATGGCGTAAACCACAGCGGCAATAATTCCGGCAATGACCACTAACTTCATATTCAATGGCAACATAAGGAGCCCAATAAAACCCAACATAATGGCCAGCATACTGCCCACAGTTTTGCTCAATATCGGTACATGCTGCTTTTTCGGTGCCAAATGGCTTAGATTTTCTTCAGGCACCAGTACGCGGCCCACATGATAAAACGCAAGGCCAATTAACATACCAAAACCAGCAAATGAAAAGCCCAAGTGCCAAGCCGCGCCTTCGCCCGTCAAACCGAGCATCGGGGCTACCCATACAGCTAAAGTCTTACATATCATCGGCGACAAAAACGCGCCCAAATTAATTCCCATATAAAAGATAGTGAAGGCACCATCACGACGAGCATCGCCTGGTTTGTAAAGCGATCCCACCTGTGTTGAAATGTTTGGTTTGAAAGCACCATTACCGAGAATCAAAAAGAAAAGTGCGGGTAAGAAAAGATTTTCAAAAGCCATTAAAAAGTGGCCGAGCGCCATCAGCGCGCCGCCCACATAGACACTCTTACGTTTACCCCAAATACGGTCAGCTAAAATACCGCCGAAGAAAGGCGAAAGGTAAACAAAGCCTGTGTAGAGACCATAAATTTGCGAAGAAAATGGTTGGTTCTCGAGCGGGCCAAATCCACTTTCTAAAAGGGATTTCAACAACGGTAAGCCCACCACACTGTCCATACGAGTCGGATCAACGAAAAGATATTTCATCATGTACAAAACAAGAAGTGCGCGCATCCCGTAATAAGACATGCGCTCCCACATTTCTGCGAGAAACAAAATGAATAGGCCGGCCGGGTGGCCGAAGTACTCTTTACCTGCGAATCTTTTTTGAATTGCCGACTGCAACATCTCATTCCTCCCAAACAAAGCGTTTTAATCCACCTATAAGTTGTAAAACACTCTGTGAGAATTCGGCAAGGAACTTATCGCACGGTCAGCTAAAGTTTTGTAAGAGTTATCCAATAGTTAACAACTGTTTCGCATTTGGGGGAAAGATCCCGTGCGCGCGACTTGTTTACAGTGTCAACATTTCAGAGCGAAGCTTGCGAACTTCTTCACGAATCTGCTCTTTTCTGGCGCGTTTATCGCGCATCTGCCAATTGAGCTGATCAATATCGCGCTGGATCGACTCGCGTTGCATTTTCACACTGTCATCTTCAGCCACGGTGACTTGATCAACAGAAGTACTCGCATAACTGCTGCCGGAGCGCGCGCGATTAATTGTCACTTTTTGCGGGCCACGAATGCTCGCTAATTGGTAAGTTTTATTCTCGCGATCATGATCCAAACTCGTCAGCTCTTCATCAATATCTTGAATCTGCGTTTCGCGTGATTCGACTTCAGCTGCTAAAAACCTTTTTCGACCTTTTTTAAATTCAACCATAAATTTCGCTTCAAGATCTTTGGGGCAAACATTTTTATAAGGTACCCCTGTCGCACCTGCGGTTTCACCGTTAGTCACTTGGCAAAACTCTTTTACACCTAAAGCATGATGAGCGCGTAAGTTACGTAAGTTACCGCCATCGCACATTTCACTCGCAAATGGTTCGCCACGCTTGCCAGTTTGAAAAGCTGTTACAGGCTCGCAATACGTAGCACGACCCTTCTTAAATCCTTCATCGAGCGCGCGCTCACCGATTTGGGCTTCAACCTTACGGCATTGGTTCACGAAATTATCATTCTCAAGACTTTGTCCTTTCATCGCCACATCTTGACCGTGTTGAAACCAATTTGTTTTCTCGCAGTCTTTTCTTAAAAAATAACTCGCACAAGCCGTCATTGAAACCAGTGCGCTCACCAGAAGCGTAAGACGCATCACGTTTTTAAGCATAGGAAATCCTTTCACGGTATAGAAGTCGTTTAAACTCACAGATTGATTCACGAATCGCAGGAATTTTCAAACTTTGCAACCATTACAAATGTGACCAAACCTTCAATACATTGTGTACTTTTCGACATAAATAGCCAATTTGGCGATACCTACACAAAAACTACTACATTCTTTTTTGAAACCAATGAATACTCCTGGGTTAAATAGAGATATAAAGTAACCGAAGAGCAAAATGCTCTTCGAAAAATGGAGGATTAAATGGAAGAAACTAAAAATCTAACTCCAGCAGAAGCCCCACCTACAGAAGCTCGTACACCTTCAAAACGTACACTTGAGGCCGCTAAAGGAAAATGCCCTGTCGAATTGGCGATTCGAATTATCGGGGGGAAATGGAAGCCCGTTATTCTTTGGCATTTAAAGGCCAGTACTAAACGTTTTGGTGAGCTCAAACGCACCATTACAGGTATTACCGTGAAAATGCTGGCTCAACAATTGCGCGAGCTCGAACAAGACGGAATTATTTCGCGTAAAATGTACTACGAAGTGCCACCAAGAGTTGAATACTCTTTGACTGATATGGGCCGATCTTTGGATCCTGTCTTATCGGCAATGTCGGCATGGGGCAAAGAGTACAAAGAAAAAGTTCTTGGCCATCTGACGATACCGATTGAAGAGGGGAACGCCTAGGCGCGCCCTTCTCGCTTAATTTATCAGGGAGTTTCATCGTGGCCGCATCTGGAGTAGTCGC
>JAYUVI010000543.1:0-11200 GCA_043754135.1 Bdellovibrionales bacterium
CACATTTTGAGGGGTCGACCTCTGTTACCGTGGTGTGTTTGCAGTCGGCGCACAGCCACGCTGGTATTCTATGACCCCACCACAGTTGGCGGGAAATACACCAATCTTTGATGTTGTTCATCCAGTGCAGATAAGTTTTTGTCCAAGACTCTGGCTCAAAGGCCACTGTGCCGTTTTCAACTACAGCTTTTGCTGGCTTCGCCAGTTTCTCCATTTTGACGAACCACTGCTCAGACAGCATGGGTTCAGCCACTACACCACTGCGTGAGCAATGACCCACCGAGTGTACGTGTGGTTCTTCTTTAACTAAAAAACCCTCAGTCGCTAAATCTTCTAAAATTCGCTTGCGGGCTTCTTGAACTTTCAAACCTTTGTACTTCAAACCATTTTCGTTGAGCGTGCCATCGCGATTCAAAATATTGATCATCGCCAGCTTGTGGCGCAAACCCATTTCGTAATCGCTAAAATCATGGGCCGGAGTGATCTTGACCACACCCGAACCAAATTCTTTTTCCACTGAGGTATCAGCAATCACGGGGACCGTACGGCCCGTAAGTGGCAACTGCACCTGCTTACCAATGACGCTCTTGTATCGCTCATCATCAGGGTGAACGGCTATGGCCACGTCGCCCAACAATGTTTCTGGGCGAGTCGTCGCCACCACCATGTCGCCGCCATTGTATGGGTAACGGATATGATAAAGGTGACCTTTGATTTCTTTGTATTCAACTTCAAGATCTGACAACGCCGATTCTAACTTCGGGCTCCAGTTAATGAGGCGCAAGCCTTTGTAAATCAAATCTTTCTTATAAAGATCAACAAACACACGACGAACTGCTTTTGAAGCGCCTTCGTCTAACGTGAAAGTGAAGCGATCCCAATCGCAAGAGTCACCGAGAAATTTCATTTGCTCGACAATGCGCTCGCCGTATTTCTGCTTCCAATCCCAAATACGTGCGACAAATTTTTCGCGGCCCATTTGGTGACGGGTAAGATTTTCTTTAGACACTTCACGCTCAACCACACCCTGAGTGGCGATACCAGCGTGATCAGTACCCGGCAACCACATGGCATTGAAGCCCGACATGCGCTTCCAGCGAATGAGTACATCTTGCATCGTGTGATTGAGAGCATGACCAATGTGCAGCTGACCAGTGACGTTCGGTGGCGGCAAAATTACGCTAAACGGAGTTTTTTGCGACTGATCTTGCGATTTAAAAAAGCCGTTCGACTCCCACCATTTGTAGAGTCGACTTTCAACATCTTGCGGATTGTAGCGGTCAGATAATTCCATTTTTTCTCGCTTATCTGGCATTCGTAACAAGAAAAGACTTCTAGGACAATCTTTAATGCGACGGCGACGCCACCGGGACTGCATCGGCAGTTCGACCAGCATTGGGGATACGATTTTTTACCAACCATACAAGCAAAAATCCAACCGCGCCTATAGAGCTAGCAAATAAAAATGGCGTTGCCTGTGCAAAGTGCATGTATAAAAAACCACCTAAAGGCGGGCCTAAAATACGCGCCAGCGCCGCTAAAGATTGGCTCACACCCATGACTTCACCTTGCTCTGTAGGTGGCGTGAGTAAGCTGATGCCGCCATTGAGTGATGGGTTTACAAAGCCATTGCCCAAGGCCAGTAATGTCATAGAGACCGCGAGCCATGCTATCGACTGACTAAAACCTGTTAACAGCATGCCGATTGTAAAAAATAAAAACCCGGTGACGAGCATGCCACGTTCACCGATACGGGGTAAAATTTTTCTCACCAGCAGGCCCTGCGTGACAGCTATGCAAACACCGACATAAGCAAAACCAAAACTAGCCAATCGTATGCCCCAACCAAAGCGGTCTTGTACAAATAGAAAAAGCGTGGCCTCCATATTCGCCATCGCAAATGAAATCGCGAACATGCCGAAGAGCAAAGTACCAACAACCGGTCGTTGAATTTTTTCAACAATATTTTTAAGACGATTTTTACGTACACGCGGCTGACGTTTTTCTGGCGGCAAAGACTCGCGCAAAATAAAAAATGCCAAAATAAAATTGGCAGTACTAATTAAGGCGGCAATCAATGCGGGGAGGTTCTCATTCTCACCAGTGACCAAACCACCCAACGCCGGACCACATATAAAACCCAAACCAAATGCGGCGCCAATGAGGCCCATACTTTTCGAACGCTCGCGATCAGAAGTATGATCTGCGATATATGCCATGGCCGTCGAGATATTGGCGCTGAAAAGACCAGCGAGAAAACGCGCCAGAAATAAAAGCTCCATATTGTGTGCGTAATAAAATAGTAAGTGGGCGAGAGCCGTGCCACCTATACTGATGAGCAACACCGGCCGACGACCTATACGATCACTAAGCCCGCCCCATAGAGGCGAAAAAAGAAACTGCATGGCCGAATAGATGGCCATGAGTAAACCCACTTGCAAAGCCGTAGCGCCAAATGCTCTCGCCAAATAAGGACTTAACGGAATGATGATACCGAACCCAATGAGATCAATAAAAACCGTTAGGAAAATCACAATTAAAGGATTTTTATTCATACCAAACCTTGAGAGTCGATCATTCTGCGCTTAACCTATTTGTAGATGAAGACCCTGACTCTATTCTTATTTTTCGTTGTTGTATGCTCAAGACTCACCCATGCTGCAATGCCGCCCGCTTTTCACACTGGGCGCTTAAGCCTAACCGCTGATGCTGAATATTTTTGGACGAGCGCAAATTATGACGACGAGGGCGAATCCGATAAACTTTTTAATGATGGTTCTTACAAAAATTTATCCACTGTCTATGGCGCGACTTATTTTTTCCCCGATGGGTGGAGCTTAGGTGGGGGACTCGGTTATGCCTACGCCCAGAGCGATGGTTTTGAAAACCGCAGTAATGGCGTGTTCACACACATCTATGTATTGGGCCAAAAGTTATTTTCGTTCTCACCCGTGCGCCTCATACCCGAAGTGAAGGCGACGATCTCATTTGACGAAGTTGACCGCGATGGCGACGAGGTTTTAGCCAGTGACGGCGCCAACGAATTGCTACTCGGCAGTTGGTTGACCTACGATTTTTGGCGACTGCGCTCTTATGGTTACCTCGGGTACAATTATCGCGATGACGGCCGCTCGAGCTTAATGCCGTGGCGACTCGGTCTCGGTTTTCGCCAAACGACTTTTAATTTTTCGGGTGAACTGACTGGTGCCGAGTCTATTACTGACGACGACTATACCGACAACCGTTTCGAACGAACACAAGTCACAAGCCAAGTCGACGCCAGCAGCTTACGTTATTACTCCGTCAACCCAAGATGGATTGAAATGCGTCTGCAAGGTGGAGTCGAGTTCATTGATAATTGGACTTTCAATTTAGGCTTCGCCAAAACCATCAGCGGAGAAAATACAGCCGACGGCCAAAGCGCTTTTTTAAATTTGACCTGGAATATCGAAACTGAAGAACCCACTAAGCCTACGCGCACGCGCCCAAGCTATAACGTGAAAGAAGAGCCGTCAGCGCGCCAAAACCAAGATCAAGAGGTACGCCCACGCCGCGACAGCGACAAGCAGCAAGAGGAATTTCAACCACTTCTAGAAGACGACTACAATTCAGTTTTTGAAGGCGATGATTAGAGCCCCTCACCACCACTACCAATTTTCAAACAAAAATAAAACTTCACAGAAACATTTCGCATTGGCCTAAAACAGCGACTCGCTTACGGGCAACCCGCGTAAACGCGGGTCAAACGCTGAGCGTTTGCCGAAAGCGTGAGCGCGTCGAGCACGGGCGCTTCGAAGGAGCGGGCTCCCGTGTCGACCGCGCTCGCTGTTTTACGCCAATCCGAAATGTTTCTGTGAAGTTTATCTAATGTCGAGATTACGCATTGAGTGGCGTACTGCATCTGCCACATTATTCTTAATCGCATCAAATTCATTAGACTGATGTTGGTGCTGATGCCCAGGCATCGCATTAGAACCCACTTGAACTTGACCACCATGAACCGGTTCGTTGGCCATTTCTGGGTCAGGCATAACTTTATGACCTTGCTCCATCATATTGAGATGCGCCTGCACAAGTGCACGCAGGTTATTTTCATATTGCATGCGAATGCGTTTCAGGTCGGTGATCTCTTGAAAAATTTTGCGTAGGCTGTCGCGTGCATCGCGCACAATCATTTCGGATTGTTGTTTAGCATCACCTAAAATCAATCGAGCTTCGCGCTCAGTATCTTGATGTAATTTATCTGACATTCTCGTAGCGGTCGTGATGGTATTTTTAAGCAGTTCGTCGCGCTCACGATACTCAAGAATAGCGAGTTCTTTTTCACGGATAGATTCGCGTAAAGAATTACGGTCGCGAATCACGCCTTCCATCTCATCAGCAATCTGACGTAAAAAATTCATCACTTCGTCTTGATCAAGACCCATCATGCGGCGGCTGAAATTTTTATGGGCGATGTCTATAGGCGCGATTTTCATTTTACCCTCCATGATAAAGACGCAAAACGCGTACCTATAGGTTAAAGAAGGGTTTTAGTGAACGCAACCTAAAACAGGCGGGCCAATAATTTAAACATGGGGAGCTCTTTTTCAAACATATGAAAGAGCCGCACATATTTGGGTGTTGAGTCCGCCTTCAACGCAGGGAATTTCGCCGTTAAATCTGTTATCAGAGTCTTACGAATTTCCTCCATCTCAGCCCGCTGCTCAGGTGTGGCGCTGGTGTAGGCAATTTCGCCTAGTTCGATCTCCATAGATGTATAGGTCAGGGTCTTCCAAAGTTTTTTAGAAACCACCTCGTCAACAGTAATGGTCATGTAGGAGTTTCCTTCTTTACTGATGTACGTACGGCGACGGCGCTGCTGGAGAGTTAAAATTTGCTTCCAACCGGTGTTGTCGTAGTGGGCCTTATCGACAATCTCAGTTCTGAGCTCTTCGCGCTTATCACGCTTAACCAAACCATAAAGTGGATTTCTATCGAGAGCATCTGACGCACTGTAGTAGTGCTCCACCGGGAACTTAATCTCTTCGCGATAAAGCTCTCTGTCACCATGGGGTTTAAGTTTGACTTGAATCAGTTCGCGGCCATTTTTGCGATCATCAGGATTGCTATTCACAGACCGCGCGCGATAACGGATGCCCGAATTCGAATTTAAAATATCCCATTTGGAATTATCAAAATAGGTATCAACGAACGACTCGTCTGAAAATCGCGTGGCGAGTTTGGGGTATTTTGTTAAAAGATAATCAGCAGAATCAGCCGAGTAGTATTTTTTCAAATAGTCCAACACGGTTTCGGCTGAAAGATCGTCTGGCAGAATAAACGTGTAATCACTCTCAATACGAGTGTCACCGTAATCACCACCTTTTTTAACGGGGGCTTCGGCTGGCGTCGCTTGTGGAGCCACGTTAGCAAATGCTGTTGGTAAAATAGTGGGCGCAGAGATGAGGAGAAGCAGTAAAAAATATTTCATACTGGTTCAATAGCACCGCGATTTTTTAAATTCAAGCTTGGGTTATTTACCAAAACCTAATTCTTTATCGCGCAAAGCCGCTTTTTCGAAACTGATTCGCAGAGCGCGTTCAATTTCAAGTTCGCGCATAGATTCGAGGCCCGCGGCTGTGACACCCTTAAGCGATGTAACCTTGCGCTGCAATTCATCGATTGAAGTGTTGGTTGCAGTTTGCGCCATGGCAGCCGCTCCCGCAAACACTTGCGCGGTGATTTGCTTCGTCGTCGCGGCATCGATTCCTCGCTCCTCGAGCCACTCACTCCAGTAAATCATGAGTTCGTAGACAAAACCGATGCCGCTACTTGAAGCGACTACGAGAGCCTCCATCATTTCGCCGTCCTCGACCGGCACGACCAGACCCATCGATGAGAGTAACTCTTCGACCCATGGTAGAAACGGAGCCATCGCATCTGTCGCCGCATAAGCGATCACACTTTGTTTAATTTTGGCTGCCGTATTCGGCATAACCCGCAGAATTTTTTTGGTATTGGGAATCAGCTTTTGTAAAGAATCGAGAGAAACCCCAGCCGCAAGAGACATCACGGTGTGCTCATTATGAAAAGCAGAGGCAATAGGTTCAATCGCCTGATCGAGATCTTGTGGTTTCACACCAAGTATCACGAGATCGGACTCATCTATCAGCTGCTCGTTAGTGCTCACTGTGCGCACTTGAAATTCTTCGGCGACTTTTTGTAATTTTCTTTCAGTACGGTTGGCGATCAAAAAATTTTCTTTCGGCACCAGTTTTGAATCTAAAAACGCGCGCAGAACGGCTTGCCCCAAATTGCCCACACCAATAATACCAATTTTTTGTGTGCGTAAGACGTCTTTCGCTGACATTTTTATGTCCTTTCACCGAAAATCACGGTGCCCAAACGTACAATAGTGGCGCCCGCTTCAATGGCTATTTCGAAATCATGGCTCGTGCCCATCGAGAGTTCAACCAGAGAGTGCGGCTTTGAAATTTCTCTCTGCATTTGCTCACGCAATTCTCGCGCATTTTCGTAAAACCTTCGCTGTTCTGTCTCTGTCAAATCAAGCGGCGGCATAAACATAAGACCCGCCAGCTGCAGGTGTTTTTGTTTTTGTGTCAACTCGATCAAATGTGGCAAATCTTCGGGTCGGCAACCGCATTTTGAGACTTCACCGGCCAAATTGACTTCAATTAAAATTTTTTGTTTGAAGCGCGGGAGAGGTTTTTCGGCTGATTTCGGCGCGGCTTTAAACCCGGCAGATTTATTCTCAAGTTCGTGAATCAATTTTTCACGATCGACAGAATGAATAAGTGCAAAACGGCCTGCCAACTCTTTCACTTTATTAGACTGAATGTGACCAATAAAATGCCAATCGATCTCGTAGTCCTCAAGCGCCTGTTGTTTTCGTAAAGCCTCTTGCACATAGTTTTCGGCGAAATGGCGAACGCCGAGCGCATAAGCTTCGCGCACACGCAGAGCCTCGACTTTTTTAGTGACTGCCAAGAGTGTAATTTCACTCGCATCGCGACCAGATTTTTTCGCCGCCACCGCAATTCGTGACGACAAGAGCTTAAGATTTTTTTTCAACATGCCAGTTTTTCTCTGCCAAAATTTTTTTAAATAATTCGAGGGGAAAACCAATCACGTTAAAACGCGAGCCTTCAATTCGCGTAACAAATCGACCACCATCGCCCTGTATTGCGTACGCTCCCGCTTTGTCGAAACACTCTCCGCCTTCGACGTAAGCCGCGATTTCACTCTCGTCCAACTCGCGAAACTCGACCAAAGTGTTGTCGGCGGTCAAAACTTCTTCTCCCGACTGTAGGTTTTTGAGATAAATCCCCGTCGTAACACTATGCGTTTTCCCCGACAAACGGCTTAAAAAATCTGCGGCTTGAGTCGCGTTTTTAGGTTTACCGAGCGGCACTCCCGCCAGGACCACCACGGTGTCGGCTGAAACCAGTAAAATATCTTGTGATATCAAATGGTTATAAGCATTTATATAGGCCTGACCTTTGTCACGCGCCACAGCCGAAATGGCGTCCGTCAAATTTACGTTTTCTTCAATACTTTCCGATATTTTATCTGTGTCGGAGCGAAATAAATAACCCGCCGCCGCTAGTATCTCACGACGCCGAGGCGACGCCGACACCAGTAGGAGCTGTAACGAAATGCTCGAAATAATTTTATTACTTTCAGGTCTCGGCTTAGCGGCCATGAGCGTTTACCTTTTCACGTCGGCGATCTTAACCAACAACACCGACGCTAATGCCTTAGCATGGGCTTCGGGTAACGAACCAGTCAAATCAAAATCTTTGTTCATAAATTTATCGCGACCGCTAGTGCACAACTTCACTCTGCAACATGCGCTGCGAATTAAGAGCGCCAATTATCGAAAAAATGTCGACAAGAAATTGCGCACCGCTGGTCTGTCGGTAGAACTGAACGTCGATGAATTTATCGGCCTGCAAATTTTGTGGGGAGTCATGTTCCCCTTCGCGCTCGTGACATTAAAATTTACTTTGGGTTTGGGCTTCCCGTATTTCTTTTGCGTGCTGCTCGGTTTGGTGGGAGCGTGGTTCCCACATCTCTACTGCCAAATGCAACAAGGGAAACGCTATCTCTCGGTCATTGCGGATTTGCCATTCTTCATCGATCTCTTGGCGCTCTCAACTGAAGCCGGTTTAGATTTTATCAACGCCATTCAGCGCATTGTGGATAAAGCTGAGAGTTCTGTGCTCGCCGATGAACTCTCAGTGGTGTTGAAAGATATTAAATTGGGTTCTGCACGAGCCGAAGCTTTGAAAGCTCTCGCACGGCGACTCGATATTCCCGAGATCACCAGCTTTGTCGCTGTAGTAAATGATGCCGACTACACCGGCGCCAGCATCGCGCAAGTTTTGAAAGATCAATCGACGCAAATGCGCTCGGACCGATTTAGTCGCGCCGAAAAAGCGGGCGCGCGAGCTTCGCAACTGATGCTTGTGCCAATGATTATTTTTGTCATGCCTGCGGTTTTTATCGTGGTGTTCGCGCCGGTCATTTTACAATTTTTGTATGGAGGCAAATAATGAAACTTTTAAATGCCTCTAAAAATCAAACCGTCGTTATCGATCAGCTTGAAATTGCCGATAGTTTGTGGAGCCGCTTGAAGGGTCTTCTCGGTCGAGCGTCGATGTCACACAACAACGCCATGTGGTTCGACAACTGCACAAGCATTCACACGTTCTTTATGAAATTTTCAATCGATGTGGTTTTTCTCGACCGTTCGATGAAAGTAAAAAGAGTTTATGCGGGCGTAAAGCCTGGTCGTTTGGTCGGCCCAGTTTGGGGTGCGCGATCGGTAGTAGAAATGGCCGCTGGCAAAATGGCCACCACCACTGTCGAGATCGGAGATCAACTGAATGTGGTCTCTTAGGATTTTAACCGGCGAAATGGCCGGTCACACATTTCGATTAAAACAAGGCCGCAATGTCATTGGGCGCGCCGCTCATTGCGATGTCATTATCGTCAACTCGAATATTTCTAAAGAGCATTCGCAAATTGAAATTTATAACGACAAAATTATTGTGAGTGACCTCATGTCACGTAACGGAACTTTCATTAACGGCGTGCAAATCAAGAGTCATAAACTGTTGCTTAACGAACGCATTGGTTTTTTCGATATCGTCGCGATTATTGAAAAAACAAGTCTCACATCTTCGCGCGCAAAAACCAACATCGTGCCGCCACCTCTGCCGGCGACAACGCGGGCGCAACCGGCTTATCACGGTAACGCCGCCTACAGTCAGCCGGCAGCGCAAATGGCTCCAGAGATGCCTCCCCATTTGTCGGTTTTGTCGGCGGCCCAGCAACAACCGCAGCAACCGATTGCCGCTCCCGGTGCTTCATTATTTTCTTATCTGCGCAAGTACATCGATGAAGTGGTGCTGCCCGGTGTTTATAATCTTTTGTACTGGATGGAATTCAAATATGCCTTGGGCATTTTTGTCGCTGCATTCATCATACTTGTGACTTCTCTATCGACAGTCCCGCTCATGCGCATTTTAAAATCAAGTATTGAAAAAGAGGCGCAGAATCGCGCGCAGACCATTGCCCGAACTTTGGCCCGCGATAATCGTAACGCCGTTATGCAAGGTCAGCTATCGCTCGTGACCACCGAAAACGCCGAACGCGAGGCCGGCGCAACCGCTTACGTTATCGCTAGTCCTAACGGCGACATTCTCGCACCACCGCGATTGATGGGGCAATATCTCACCCACATCGATTTTGTAAACGAAGCAAAAAAATCAAATCAAGAATTAGTGAACCAAGTCAGCAGCGATATGATTGTAGCCGTCGCGCCTATCCGCTTCTACGAGCCCTCGACTGGTGCTGAATCTACAGCGGCTCATGCTGTTGTCGTTTACAACATGGGCGCACTCGCCATCGATGACGGGCGCACTCTCAGTTTATTCATACAAATTCTTTTCATCGCTCTTGTCGTCGGCGGGCTGCTGTTCTTTTTCATGTACCGCATTGTTCTTGAGCCACTGACAAACCTCAATGCACAACTCAACAAATCACTGAAAGAAAATAAATCAACAGTGAGCACTCCGTATGCGTTCCCAGAACTACAAGAACTCGTGGCGAACTTGAATAGCTTGATCAGTCGTGGTGATGGTGGTTTTGCCGGGCAGAATTTACAGCAGCAGTTTGAAGTCGACCGCACACAAGAGATGCAAAACCTTGTTAACCTCGTCGGGTTCGCGGCGCTGACTATCAATGGCGCAGATCGCACAATCAACTGCGTGAACGAACATTTCACCAATCAACTAGCGGGTACACAATCGTGGTTGCAATTGCCTGTTGATAAAATTACTGATCAGGCCCTGAAGCTCAACATCATAAATTTACTCGATCGCATCGCCAATGACCCCAATCAGCTCGTGACCGATCAGCTCGAGATTAGCAATCAAAGTTACGACATTTCAGCGCAAGGAATTATGGGCTCCAAAGCCGTGGTGTATGTGATTCTGGTTTTTATACCGAGGGGGGGCTAAGATCGGATGAACGCACTCGCGCTCTCACCTCAGCTCAATTACACACTGAAGGCTCTCACCGGGCCTGAAAAGGGTTCAGTGTTTAAGTTGATCGCCGATCGCGTGACAATAGGTCGCGGCACACAGAATGATATTTCGGTGCCGAACGACGTGCGCATGAGCCGACAGCATGCGGTGATAACTATAACGGCTTCACGCATTGATATCACTGATGTCAGTGGCCATAAAACTATGTTGATCAATGGTACTGAATGCGAGACGAGCGAAATTTCATCTGGTTACACTCTGCAACTCGGCGACACTAAATTTCATTTTTTAGCGCAAGCTGCAGACGCGGATAAATCAATGGTCACCGCTACTAGTTTAGATTTTGACAAACAAAATAGCGGATTGGCTCGACCGTCCCCTCGTAAAAAGAAAGACAAAGCGGTTTTCTATGCCATCGTCGTCGGCCTAATCGTTCTCTTCACCTGGTTGCTCAGCGCCAAAGTCGCGAATAAAGTGGCGCCTCTTATACGCACCGAGGAAGCCGCCCAAGTCAATATCGATGCCAACCGTAAGACTATAGAAAAGGCACAAGAAGAGGGCAATACACCCGCTCGGCAACCCATTCGGGTCGTTCGTTGATGAAGTGATAGATGATGCCAAGTCCGAGATTGCTCATCCCGACT
>JAYUVI010000544.1:0-4512 GCA_043754135.1 Bdellovibrionales bacterium
ACGCGAATACTCGCCCGCCCACAGGAGACGGCGAAAATAAAATTTTGAATTAAGCGGCTTCTTCGCTCTTCGAAGCTTTGATATACTCCATGATGTGCGCTTTACACTCCATGTTCACGCCTTGAAATTTGAAACCATACAACCCCGTGTCGGCGACATATTGCACCGTGGATTTCGCTGAGACCGGCACACCCAAATGCGGTGAGCTGATGTCCGCATGAATCAGTTGGCCGATAGCGAGTGTGCCACCACCAGTTAAAACGGCGCTAAACCCACCAGGACTAATGGATTTCAATTCGGCTTGCAAGACCGTCGAATCAAATTTGATTACAGCTGCGCCATCGATGTGAGCGCGAGGATGGTCACGACGGTTCAAGCCGATTTCATCGAGTAGATCGTGAAACTCATAAAGACTCGACCAGGCTTTCATCCCTTTAGTCCAGACCAAAACTTCGCCTTTGAAGCGCGAGTTTTTCAATTCATTGATCAATTCAGCGCGAGTCATCGGCCCTTTCGAATCGCCATCGACGGCGTAGTGCCACATCTGCTGAGAGATCGCGTTCTCCATGGTGGCCACAAGCTGGGGCAATTCTTTCTCCCAGCTGATAAGGTTTTTCCAAGCATTCATGGGGCGCCCCCAAATAAGTGCATCGCCCGGGATTTTCGTAGTCGTCATTTGTGTCTTAATCTCTTCGTCAGAGAATGGACCCGTGACTTTCTCATTTTGTAGAAGGAACCAGTGAGCCATAATGCAGTAAATCGGCAATAATCCACGAAAACTTAAAGTTCTGGTGACGAGATCGGTGGTCACTCCTGACTTTTGTTTGCTATACTTAGGGCTTATGAAAAAGGCCGGCCGCTACACATTGGGGATCCTCTTCTTTTTGCTTATCGCTGAGCTGGTGGTCTTTGGTCCAATTGATTTAAAAGAGAAAAAGGCGTCATCGGTTAAAGACATCAAAAGTCTGGTGGCCAAGAGTGCTGACGGCAATGGTGACGACAGTAATGTCGGTCAGGCCATGCAAGGCGTGCACGTGATCGAAACAAAAAATGAGTCTAAAGAGTGGGAGCTGTGGGCTGATCACGCGCTGGGTATGCGGGATAAAGACAGCCTTGAATTAAGCCAAGTGAAAGCGAAATTTTTCGCTGAGCATGAAGTGACCTTTGAAGTTGTCGGCGCTACGGGGATTGTCGAAACCGAGCTGAAAAACATGGTCGTGGATGGTGGTGTGATCACAAAATCATCTAACGGCTACGTTTTTCGCACGCAAAAAATTTCTTATGACTCAGCTAAGCGTGTTTTAAGGAGCGAAACTGCTGTTGATGTTAAAGGACCTAAAGACCAAAATGGCAGGTCACTCGCCATTTCGGGCAACACCATGACCGCGAATCTCGATCAAACTTTTGTGTTGATAGAAGACAACGTTAAAGCCAAGAAAATGATTAAGCCCGATCAGTACATGGCGGTGACCTCGCAAAAAGTGAGGCTCGAAGGCAAAGATAAATCGGTGCGTTTTTTAGGCAATGTAATTATTGATATCGATGGCATGCGCATTAGTGGACCTGATGCAGTCTTTCGTTACGATAGTAAAAGCGACATGATTGAGACTATTGACCTCGACGGTGGGGTGAAGGTCAGTGATATGAACAAGTGGGCGACTTCTGATAAGCTCAGTATTAATCTTGCTAAAAACGAATATGTTTTTGATGGTCAGCCAAGAGTTGTGCAAGATAATGATGAGTTACGCGGTGATCGCATTACGTTTCTCGAGGGTGGCAAAAAGGTCAAAGTACAAAACGCCAAAATTAAAGTGAGTAAAGATACTTTGGGCATAGATACAAATGGGATAAATAAATGAATCGTTTAGTCATTCAAAGTATTTCAAAGAAATTCAAGCAACGTCAGGTTGTCGATAAAGTTTCGTTTCATATTGAAAGTGGCAAGGTAGTCGGATTGCTTGGTCCTAACGGTGCCGGCAAGACCACAAGCTTTTACATGGTGGTCGGCATTTTACCCTCTGATGGCGGCGAAATTTATTTAAATGATCAAGCTATTGGTAAAGTGCCAATGTATCAACGTGCCCGGGTGGGTTTAAGTTATTTGCCACAAGAGGCAAGTGTGTTTCGACGACTTACGGTTCGCGAAAATTTGCTAGTTGGTCTTGAGGCAGCAGATGTTCCACCTTCTGAAGTGGAGGAACGTTTAGCTAAATTGTTATCTGATTTTCACATCGAGCACATTGTCGACAGCTACGGTTATGCTTTGTCAGGTGGTGAGCGTCGCCGTGTAGAAATTGCGCGGAGTCTAGCTGGTTCACCTAAGTTTTTGTTGCTCGATGAGCCTTTCGCCGGGATCGACCCTATCGCTGTGGGGGATATCCAAAATATCATTCGACAGCTTAAGGCCAATGGTCTAGGTATTTTGATCACCGACCACAATGTTCGCGAAACTCTTGGAATATGTGACTATTCATACATCTTGAGAGACGGTAAGATTGAAGTGGAAGGGACGGCTGAGCAAATCGCCGGCTCTCAAATCGCCCGAAAATTTTATTTGGGCGAAAACTTTAGACTGTAGGGTTTTTCTCAAATGGCCATGGGCTTAAAAATGTCGATGAAGCTTTCGCAGCAATTGCGCATGACGCCGCAATTGCAACAAGCGATTAAGCTTTTGCAACTTTCGCGTATCGAGCTTGAAGAAGAAGTTCGCAAAGAAATTAATGAGAACCCGATCCTTGAAGAGATCCAAGATACTTCGGCCGATGACCCGCGCACAAAAACTCAAGTCACTGAAGAATTGAAAGCTGCAGAAGCCGCCGTGACTGGCGAAGGTAGTGACCCGCGCAAGCAAGATGAGTTCGAGTGGGAGAGCTACGTCGAAAGTATGTACAAGCCCCCGCAGACGTCGGGTTTTGATAATAACGATGAAATTATGAATTACGAGAATGTCATCACGACTAAACAGTCGTTGAGTGATTATCTCGTTTGGCAAATGAGTCTTTTTGGTTTTAACGATGAAGAAGAAAGTCTAGTTTCAATTTTGATCAGTTACGTGAACGACGAAGGCTACATGCAAGCGCCGCTCGAAGAGATCGCTAAAGAAGAGACTGTCGATGCCAAAGACCTCGAAGAGATGTTGCCATTTTTACAAGAGTTCGACCCGCCAGGCATTGGGGCCCGCGACTTGAAAGAGTGTTTGCTGATTCAAGCCAAGCATTTGCAAGAAGACACTCATGACCTTGTGAAGATTATCGAACAGCACTTGGGAGATCTTGAACGCAAAAACTATCCGGCGATTGCCCGCGCTTTAAACAAAGAAGTGCAAGAGGTCATCGAAATGTGCGAGATCATTTTGGGTATGGACCCCAAACCTGGTCGCGCATTTATCGAGCACGATACGCAATTTATCACTCCCGATGTTTATGTGTATAAAGTGGGCGATGAATACGTGGTTTCATTAAATGAAGATGGTCTGCCGCGTTTGCGTATTTCGAATCTCTACCGCAATTTGCTTAAGAGTAACACTAAGAGTGTGGGCGAGAAAGACACGCAGAACTACGTGCAAGACAAACTCCGCTCAGCCATTTGGTTAATTAAGTCCATTCACCAACGTCAGCGCACGATTTACAAAGTGGCTGAGAGTATAGTGAAGCACCAGACAATGTTTTTTGAAAAGGGCCCAGCGTTTATCAAGCCGATGATTTTGCGTGATATTGCCGGCGATATTGGCATGCACGAGTCGACAGTATCGCGGGTGACCACAAGTAAGTACATGCACACACCGCGCGGTATTTTCGAACTCAAATACTTTTTTAACTCGGGCATCTCGAAAACTGATGGTGATTCTGTTGCCAGCGAGTCTGTTAAAATTAAGATTAAAGACCTCGTCGAAAACGAAGACCCCAAGAACCCACTTTCAGATCAAAAAATTGTCGATCTGTTGCGTAAAGAGGGCATTGATATCGCCCGTCGCACAGTCGCTAAATACCGCGATATTCTCAAAATTTTGCCTTCATCTAAACGTAAGAAATATTACTGATTTACAGCTTTTCTGTACATCACTTCGCTTGAGGCAGGCTGGCTAGCGCTGTTTATGTTTGCATGTCGAACTTTTGGCCACACCCAATAATTATTACGCTCTGATTTTTTCTTAAATTTTGCTAGATTGGCGTCTATGAAAAAATCTATGAAGCGAATGTTTTTAGTTACTACTCTAGCCGCGGTTTTATTTAACTTCCATTTTGCTAAAGCGACCAACATCAAATCCAGCGACATCTGCGCTGATACTGTTTTGTTAGGTGCGCTAGCTAGCAACCCGCTCGTCGCAGCTTCGCCGTTACCGCATGGCGCGCTACCTTACGACAAAATAAAGCCTGAGCATTTTAAACCGGCACTGGAGCACGGCATAGTTCAATCTCTAGTTCGTATTGATGCTATTCGCACAGACATGAACGCCCCAACATTTCAAAACACAATTGAAGCCATTGAATTCGCCACTCAGCCTTACGAGAG
>JAYUVI010000545.1:0-2242 GCA_043754135.1 Bdellovibrionales bacterium
ACCACTGAGCTTTTTAGAATTTCCCTGCCCGAAGAGGCCTTGAGTGCCGCCCATTCACCCGAGAGTGCGTTGAAATAAAGCGCTCATTTCTTTGAAAATTTCAACACCGCGATCTTGCACTAAGAGGTGGCCTTTATGCGGCACCTCTTTCAACTTTTGAATTTTTAAAAGCTGCGCCACATTTTGATAATCGGCGCGACTAAAAAGACTGTCTTCGCTGGAGCATATTATGCCGTCGGCCAGTGGTACTGAGCTTTGGTGAATGCGCTCCTCCCAATCACTCCAGCTTTCGTTTTTAATAATCCAACGAAAACGCTCAAAAGCTTTTTCAACTAAGAGAAGTTTGCGATCATTAAAGTGTTGCACTTCATGTTGGCCGAGCACGCCGATCCGAAAAACCTGCGCCAAAGCCGCGAGACTTTCACGACCACCCGATGTTCGCAAATAAAGATTCACGCCACCTGGCAAATGACCCAAGTTTAGAAGCAATTGAATATGAGAATCTTTCACATGATCAAACGGACGGAATGGCATGGGGTTGATCAAAATTTGGTGATCAGTTTTTACGGCATTTGAAAGTTTAAGCCCTAAACTGAGCGTCGCGCCATAGCTTTGGCCACACAGACTGATTGAACTCACTTGCTTTTGTTTCAGCACATATTCGACGAATAACTTGAGTAACCGCACTTGCTGACTGAACATGAGGGGTTCGTGATGCGAGAAAAAAACTTTTAAGTTAGGCACAACAACGCGATAGGTATTGGCCAAAAGCGGCGCCAGTGTGGACCAGTCGTTGACGCCACCACCAAAGCCATGAAGAAGCATAAGTACAGGACCACTCTCACCGAAAACTTTGTATTTGATCTCAATATCGCCGAGAGCAAAAACCTTCATCACGACTGACGCTTCGGCTGTGTTCGCTGCTGATTGCGACCGCTATTTTGCTGCTGGTTACGATTATTATTTTGCTGCTGGTTACGACCACTGTTGGGCTGTTGATTTTCACGCGGTGCCTGCTGCTGACGATTATTATTTTGTGAATGACGTTGACCCTGCTGTGGACGTTGTTGATTTTGTCGTTGCGGTTGCTCAGATCGACGCTGATCGTTCGACTGTGGGTCTTGCGCGGCCGGCGCGCTTTTCAACGTCGACGCTTCTTGTTCAATTAAATTACCGGCAACAGCATTTGAAATTTCGGTTTCAGGTTTGCGGTTCCCCTGTGGCCTGAGCGATGCCTTATTTTTTTCTTTGGCAATTTGCTCAGTGAGATCGACGGATATATCACCAAAACATATGAGCTGACAAGATAGCCGCCGGCCATCGATGAAATACCCGGTGCCAATGAGGTTGACCTCCTTTTTACCTGGCGGCAAAATATTGTGCTCACCCTCAATTAATTTCACTCGACACTCAGCACATGACGGCAACCCATTACAAATTGATTTTATAAAGATACCGTTTTTATCTGCTAGATCTTTCACCGATTGATTCAGCGCGATCTCAAGCTCAATATTTTGCGGCATAAACTTAACTTTCATAACTCACTCTCGGATTAAGGGACTTTTACTTTTACAAATTTCTTTTTGCCGTTACGAATAATGTAGGTCTCTCCACTTTTCAGTTCGAGAGAATGCTTCCAATCCGTCACTTTTTCATTATTAATTTCTACAGCTTTACCTTCGACCGCGCGTTTGGCCTCACCATTCGAAGTCGCCAGACCCAGCTGCACCAAAAATGGCTGAATACCAATGCCAGTCGTGGCTGAAAACGTGATCTCTGGCATATTGTCAGGCACACCGCCACCAGCAAAAACACGGTTAAACTCGTCTTCAGCGGCTTGAGCTGCAGCTTGCGAGTGAAAGCGCGACACAAATATTTTAGCCAAAGCCACTTTTACATCGCGAGGGTGTTTTTTACCCGCGCCAATATCAGCTTTCAGCTGGGTGAGCTCTGGTGAAGTCATCCCAGTCAGTAATTCGTAATAGCGAATCATTAAATCATCACTGAGGCGCATGGTTTTACCAAACATATCTTTGGGTGTGTCTTCAATGGCGATGTAGTTATTTAAACTCTTCGACATTTTTTGCACGCCATCGAGGCCCTCAAGAATCGGCCCGGTCATAATGCATTGTTGAGCGACATTAAAAGATTTTTGAATTTCACGGCCAACAAGCAAATTAAAACGCTGGTCGGACCCGCCCAATTCAACATCTGACTTTAGCGCCACAGAGTCATAACCTTG
>JAYUVI010000546.1:0-3529 GCA_043754135.1 Bdellovibrionales bacterium
GAATTCCAAACGAGCCAAAATCAAGCCACTGATCGAAATATTGTGAAATAGTAAGAAAGGCGAATTGCCTTAAAGACAAATAACCGAATCCTCAGGTTAATTTGTGTTATCGATATCTTAGAAACGATGCCCCGAAACGGGGCTCGAATAATGGAGCGGGAGACGGGACTCAAACCCGCGACCTCTGCCTTGGCAAGGCAGCGCTCTATCAACTGAGCTACTCCCGCAAACAGTCGTGACGTGAGCGACGAAATTAATTCGACCCTGTTATTTTGTCAAGTTCGAAGGTGGCTTAGGTGGTGACGAAGGCGGCGTGTGAAAACCCACGATCGAAACTTTATCCGCGCGTACAACCGGCACAAAGAGACGTGCAGGTTTTTCACCTTTTTCAGGCAACATCTCGAAATTCTCAATAGGCTTACCTTTTAAATCCACACGGGCCAACATCACCCCTGAACGAATATCGTACTCACACAGATTAGTGCCGTTACAAGCTGTCCATGTCGTCCAGCCGCGGTTTTTTGAAGCAAAAGCGAGCTGATTTAAACTCTGGCCGGTGAGCTTCACATTTTTCAAAATAGGCACTTCAGGCGCCATATTTAAAGGCTTATGCCAAATACTCTTGTTGGCTTTAAGGTCAACCGCCATCAAGCTGTGGTCGGCGCCCCAACCCACCACAATTGAAGAATCTTCAACAGGGTATAGCGGAGTCTCAATGGGAGTGCTGAGCAAAATTTCATGTAACCGCTGCCCCGAACTCGCTTCAAAACCCATAAGCAGACCCGATTCATCAGCAGCAAAAATGCGCTCACCGATTAATGTAGGTTGGCCAACAAAACTCGAAGAAGCGTCAGCCGACCACGCCGTCTTCGCTGTGCTCACTTGCACAGCTTTTAAGCGCCCACCGCGCGTGGCAAAAAACATCATATCATCGTTGAGAATAGGGTAGCCCACCAAAGGCTGTTCGAAATTTTCACTTTTGAAAAGTGGATTGGCAGTTTTCGCATCGAGCGTTTGATAACGCCAAGTTGGGCCTTTTTTATCTGCTTTTTTTCCGGTGGCGATCAGTACGAGTTTGTCTTTGCTCACGAGGGGCGACAAAACAAATGAGGTGTCAGATTCAAAATACCAAATGATCTGCCCGGAACGAATATCAAAGGCATACATCTCGCCATCTAAAGTGGCCAAAAAAACGGCATCACCCAGAAAATGAATAGCGCCTGGCGACAGCACGGCCTTGCTTGGGGTCGAGAACATCCAAACCAAAGCGCCATCAGTGTTATAAACGGCAAAGCGACTTTTTTCTTTCACAAAAATAAAATCTTTGTATATGCGCCAGTCTATGTTCTTCGCATCGACCGGGATAGGCGTGTAATCTTCGGCTTTCATCTCAATATAGCGGTGGCTGGAGCTGTGTTTCTCTGGCGTGATCGTAGGCGTGAACAAGTCATCTGGTGTATTCGGGTACACGATCACCGTAGCAGCCAACTCACCTTGCTTTTGTAAAGCTTTGTAATAGGGCTCAGGGTTCATAATCTCAGGGTTATTTTTATAAACAAAAACAGCGACGCCGATCAGGAGTGCAATAAGTAAAAACGGCAAAACATTTTGAAAAAAAGAAGTCTGGTTATTCATATTGGCTGCTTAATTGAATTTAAAACCACAGTGTCATCACAAATATTTTCAAATGAAAAAATGGACTGCGAGAGTTTTTGCGAAAGTTTGCGCGTGACGAAAGTGGTGTTCAGCCCAACAAAGTCGGGCTCGTCTTTCACTTTACTGCAAAGCTCTTTCGCAGTGTTAAATGCGATGGTCGGGTGACAGCGAATCGCACCTTGCAGTTCGTGCGGCATTTCACTCTCAATTTGCACCAATCGCGTCTTATAGCGAGCAAATGTGGCTAAGTGGCAATCAGTGACCGGCAACGGTTCAGTGATATACAACACAGCATTGGCGGAACGCCCACTGAGAAGCGGCGTTTGCAACAAAACATAGGTGCAGACAACCGCAATCCACCACAGTTTTGACGGTTCAGGGTGGGCATAAGATTGGTAAAGAGCTTCGAACTCCAAACGTTTTTTGGCAAAAAAATCAAAAACAAAGAAAAACACGGTACCAATGAGCACTAGCGATTTGAAGTCGTGCATGTAGTAAAAATAAAACCCATGGTAGGCGAGCAAGCCGAGCACAGCGAGTAACAAACGCTGACCAAATGGAGAGAGTAGCAACGTGGGCAAAATCATTTTGATGGCCACGCCAATTGCCGCCACCCACTCGAGAAGTTTGAGGTGAAGCGGTATCCACTCATGCAAACCCACGCCCGAGAGTGTCTCAGGCGTCAGCTCGCGCAACCCCGAAATAAAATAGAATAGCACAACGACCGTACGTATAATCGACGATTTGCCGGGTATGAAAAGGAAAGTAAAATTCAGCACTAAAAATAAACTGAAAATATCAAGGTTCAAACTGGCATCAGAAAAATAAAAAACAAGCATAAAAAAATTCGAGAATGCGAGTAAAAACCACGACAGCCCGGTGTAACGACGCCAGATAAATGTGATAATGGCGAGCACACTGGTGGTAAAATAAAGTGAGAAAACCAATGAAAACACGGTGGCGTGCCATAAGAGCGGGTTATTCGCGCAGCTTGGGTAAATTGACCAACACAATAATGGTTTAGCGTCGGTGGCCGCGAAAATGTGGCCTTGGGCCTTCCAATAAAAATAATTAATCACATGCAGAATCGAGAGAATCACGCCCAAGTTTTGCAGGCTTGACGAGCGGTTGATCTCCCAAAAATTAGACTTTAAAAAATTCATACGTGCTTAGCCCCACGAAAGTAGCCGACCGTGTACTCAACACCCGAAATAATGCTGAGTCCGACGCTAACCCATAAGCCCCATAAGCCAATATCGCGGATATGCACGCTCAGAACGGAAAAATCTAAAAACAAACAAGGGATCGCCACCATTTGCAGAGCGGTCTTCCATTTACCAGCCGGTTTGGCCGAGATAATGACTTGATCAGCGGCTGCAACCGCGCGCAAACCACCAATGAAAATATCGCGACCTAGTAAAATCGCTGGTGTGATGGGGTCAATGCGGTGGTGATAAAGCAAAATGATTAGGGCCGACAGTACCAAAACTTTGTCGGCGATGGGGTCCATAAACTTACCCATATTACTTTCAGCATTGTACAGCCGCGCCCAGTAACCATCGAGCCAGTCGGTGATCGAGCCAATAATAAACAAAACCGTGGCCACCCACGGGCCGTGCTCCCAATCCACATACAGCGACGCCAAGATAAAAGGCGCCACAATGAAGCGCACTGCGGTGGCAGCCATAGGCAGTTGTTTTTTGTTAAATGACACGCGTGACTCTCCGCTCAAAAATGAAGACAGATCTTCAACTTCGCTCGAACACAAGTCAACATAAGATCATGGCACGAATGAGGTCCACTGCGCTGCTGAGCGCTGTGATTTTTTTTACAATTTGTTTATCTCACGCGAGCGTCGTCGATCTACAAGAGA
>JAYUVI010000547.1:0-3074 GCA_043754135.1 Bdellovibrionales bacterium
ATTGAAGAAAAAAGCCAAAGCTAAAGGAGCGAAAAAGTGAAGCTCAAGATCAAAAAAGGTGACTCTGTACAAGTAGTCGCAGGTTCGCAAAAAGGCACCAAAGGCGCAGTAATGGCCGTTGACGCAAGAAACTTCAAAATTAAAGTTCAAGGCGTGCGCATTCAAACAAATTTCGACAAAAAAGAAGGCATTGTTAAGGGCGAAGGCTACATCGACTACTCGAACGTGAAGTTAGTTGAAAAAGCCGCTACAGAAGCCAAAAAGCCGGCCAAAGCTAAGGCTGCCGCTCGCAAGTAACTCCCTTTCGAACTAGCAGAAAAGCACGAGTTTTTTCGTGCTTTTTTATTGCCCACTTGTTCTTTTGCTCGTCTTTGTTAGAGTTGATGTAACAGCAATGGCGAGAAATCCTTCGGTATCATTAGCAACTTTGTTTTTGTTGGCGCTTTCAGTTTGCACTGAGGCCACCTTAAGCTATGCCCAAGAGCCGCCGCCAGAGCCTCCGACAAACAGTTTCATAATCTGCAAAAATCAAAAAAATGTGCGCACTATTCGTGTTGAGAAAAATACCAAGGACGGGATTTGCATAGCATTTTACACCAAGGCAGGTCTCGACAAAGAAGTCGGACGCGCGCAGAGCGACGTCAGCTGCTTAAAAGTTATCGCAAACATCAAAGGTAATTTGGAAAGTGCCGGTTGGAAGTGCAAGGGTCACGACAAAGTTTCGATGACGGGCCCCCCCGCAGAAACGAGCCATGGCACAGACTAAAAAACTGCTCGCAGCTTTGCGTTTGGGCGTGATCCAAATGACATCGCTTGAAGATGTCGAAGCCAATGTCGCGAGTGCGTTGCAAGCTCTCGAAAAATTACGACCACAGAAGTGCGATATTATTTGTCTACCTGAAAATGCGTTTTTCTTGCGTATAAATAAAAACACCCCAGTTCAGTTTTTTAATTTAAAAGAAAAATTTTGGACTCGTTTTCAAGATTTTGCGACGAAAGAAAACTGCACGATTTTTATCGGTTCAGTGGCTTTTCAACAGGGCAAGAACCATTATAATTCGACCATTGTTATCGCTCCCAAGAAAAAACCCAAGGCTGTTTATCATAAAATACATCTGTTTGATGTCGATGTTACGGGCGCCCCGCCGTCACGGGAGTCAGATATTTTTGATGCTGGTAAACAACCGCAGATCGTGACAGTGAAAGGTTGGCGAATAGGGCTGACTATATGCTTCGATGTGCGTTTTTCAAAACTCTACAAATATTATGCTGAAAAAAAGGTGAATCTGTTGATGGTGCCCTCCGCATTTCTAGTTCCGACAGGGCGGGCGCACTGGCATGTGTTGATGCGAGCGCGCGCTATAGAATGCCAATCTTACCTAGTGGCGGCGGCTCAATGTGGTGGCCATGCTTTACCCAACGGGCAGATGCGCGACACTTTTGGTCACTCTTTGCTGGTGGGGCCGTGGGGAGAAGTCATCAACGACGCCGGTGCTGAAGGCGTGACGACTTTTGTGGCTGACATTGAAAAACAGCAGCAAGTGCGTGTTTGGCGACAAATCCCTATTCAAAAAATGAAGAAATTTTAGACAGTATCTCGAGGCGTCTTGCCGAGGTGACTTTTTTTTGCTTAAGTCAGACCTATGGTTTTAACTTTAATCAGTACTTTATATTTTTACATCGCCACTCCGGTTGCAGCGGCACAAGATGAATCGGTTTTGCGATCGGCGGCCGCTACAGAGTCATCGGTCACTTCGTCGGCCCAGTCACATCGTCAAAGAAATTATCCCGGTGCGCGCGATGAAGATGATATTAAAGTGCAGGAGGAGCAACGGTCTCCGACTCAAACATTGGATCGCCGATCTATCGAAATGAAGGTATTGAAAACTTATTTTAAAAAGACTGATGCTGAGCTTGTGGCGCCTGGTCGATCAGACGAAGAGTCGCACTCTCCCTCTGAAACGGAATAAGACCTTGCGCTTCCCTCACAATTAAGCGAAAAGCTTAAGACTCTCTTCGGTATTTTTAATCTTCCCCCGATAAGAGACTTATTTATATGGCCAGATTTTTTGCAGTGACCTCTAAAGGTTTAGCGGACGTGCTCTCACAAGAGCTTGAAGGCCTCGGTTTGCGCCCGTTAGATAAAGGCCCGGCCGGTGTATCTTTTGATGGGAGTTGGGAAGACTGCTACCGCGCTAATCTTGAGCTGCGCACAGCTACACGTGTTTTACTGCCCGTATTAGACTTTCCCGCTTATCAGCCTGAGGAACTTTACGCCAATTTACGAAAACATGATTTCACCAAGTATATTTCGGTGAAAGATACTTTTGCAATTGATGCGAGTGTAAAGGAAAGCTCTTTTCGTGATCAGCGTTTTGTGGCGATGAAAGCGAAAGATGCAATTGTGGATCAATTTCGTGAAAAGTTTGATGAACGACCAGACGTCGACACGAAAAGCCCAGATTTGAACATCATGGTCAGAATTATTAAGAATCAAGTGAGTGTGGCGATCGATACGACCGGTGCGAATTTATCGCAACGAGGTTACCGCCAAGAAGCTGGCGATGCCCCATTACGCGAGCACTTAGCCGCGGGTTTGGTGCGCATGACGGGTTGGGATGAAACGATTCCCCTTGTTGATCCAATGTGTGGTTCGGGTACGTTACTAATTGAAGCCGCATTAATGTTGAAAAACATTGCGCCGGGCTCGTTACGCAAGAGCTTTGCATTTCAAAAATTTGCTAATTTCAACGGCGAACTTTGGGACAAAGTCGTTACTGAAACCCTCAATAGAGAAAAACCGACCGCCGTGCATCTTTACGGTTACGATCGCGATTCGAAGATAATCAAAGTTGCGCAGCGAAATGCGGAACGCGCGGGAGTCGATGATGTCATCCACTCCCAAACGCTCACCGTAGGGTGGGTTTAAAATCATAATACCCCTCTCCACGGGGTTGGTGAGCATATCGACACCAACCGGTTTGAAAGTGATGACATCATCGACTCCCGCGCGTTCCGCATTTCGCTGCGCAACTTTGATTATCTTCGAATCGCGATCGTAACCGTAAAGATGC
>JAYUVI010000548.1:0-7752 GCA_043754135.1 Bdellovibrionales bacterium
ACCTTAATGCCCCATGGTTCAGTAAATTTATCTAAATTGGCCTGCAAGGTGAGGTTAATTTTATCGCGGTTCGCAAGCAGGTCATCGAGAGTGTATTGACCCAAAACCGAACGCAAAGTGGTCTGCGCCACTTGTGTGGTCGCAAAATAATAATCCTCAACTTTAATAATCGCCGATTCAGGATTCACCACGCGAAAATAAATCACCGCGCTCACTTTAAGTGTGACGTTGTCACGGGTGATTACATCCTGCGGTTGTACGTCCATAGTGATCGTTCGTGTATCGATACGAATCATGCGCTCCACAAACGGAATCAAAATAATAATACCCGGCCCACGAATGCCCATTGAGTGACCAAAGCGCAAGATCACCGCGCGCTCCCACTCGGGTAAAACTTTAAAAATGGAAAAGATAATAAAAATTGCGAGAACAGCAGCGAATATTATACCGGCCATATTAAATCTCCTCTTCGTTTTCTTCGATAAAATTCAATTGTTGTGGTTCCACTTGTAACGTGAGACCTTGATTGCTGATTACTTTTACTTTGTCACCCACCCGCAGCGGATAACGCGAAGTCACTCGCCAAGTCTCACCGGCAATGTAGATCATGCCGAAAGTACCGTCGCCGGGGTGAACCTCCGAAACCACTCCAAAGTGATTGAGAATTTCTCCGAGCGAGGCGTGCACACGGTGGCGTTGCCGCCGTGCCGTGAGCGCCAGGTAGGCAAACCCCAACATAACCGCACCAACGACAAAAATAGTGGGGAGCACAATCGAAAGTGGCAAAACGTAGCCAGACTGTTCAGGGTCGAAAAGAAAAATACTTCCAATGAAAAATGCGAACATCCCGCCGATCCCAAGTAGCCCAAAACCCGCAGTGAACGCTTCCGCAATCATAAACACTATGCCGACAATGATAAGCAGCAACCCTCCCCAAGTGACCTCAAGCATGTGCAAGCTCACCAGAGAAAGTATGAGTCCCAAACCGCCGACCACACCAGGGGCGATCATGCCCGGGTGGGTGACTTCGAAATAAAGTAAACCCAGGCTGCCCATGAACATGATGTAAGCCACTTGCGGGTTCATAAGAACATCCATGATCTTGTACCGCAAATCGTGGTCGAATGGGTGGGTCTCGGTAATGGCGATCATCGAAGTTTTGTTTTCAGCAAGCTCGACTGTTCGGCCCTCAGCAAATTTCAAAAACTCTTCTTTGGTGTTGCCGACAAAATCGATGGCTTTTGCCTTGAGCGCATCAGTGGCCGACAACGCTTTTGCCTCTTCAACGATTTCTTTAGCAAAAGTCTCACTGCGGTTACGCAGCTTAGCTAAGCCTTCAACCCATGAGCGTGTGTCATTCAGAATTTTCTTGCGTAAATCTTCGGGCATGTTTTCGCCTGAACTCGAAATAGGTGTCGCGGCGCCGATATTGGTGGCTTCAACGGCCCCTGCCACATGACAAGCTTGCAGAATAATAGCGCCAGCACTACCGGCGTGGCCGCCAGCTGGGTATATAAAACAAAGGAACGGGCGGGGTGAGTTGAGAATTTCTTCTACGATCATGCGCGTGCTTTGCAAATTACCACCAGGCGTGTTGACCAAGAGCAAAATCGCACCACAAGACTGTTGTTCAGCCCGCAACTTCGCGCGCTTGATAAAATCAAGCGTCGCGGGGCCAATGGTACCATCGACCTGAGCCTCAAGCACACAAGATGGACCTACCAGTACGGGCGCAGGAGCAGCTTGTGTTTTCACCTCGGTGGCGTTCGACTGATTTTGCAGTCCCAATCCGAGAAGTAGAAAACCTGTAATGATAAGAATGATGCTAATTTTTCTTCTCATACTTGACCCATTTTCAGTTTAAGCGACTTCAACTTAGCCCAGGCCAATTTTTTGACTTCACTTAATTTATTTTTGTCAGATTCAAAAAGAAACTGCGAAATTGCCGGCAGTTCAAGCCAAGTGGCCGAGATGCCTCTCGGCGGTTGTAAACCAAAACTCACGCCAAATGATTTTTCACTAGCGGTGCCTTCGATTTCAGCTGATGAGTCTTGATCTAAAAACTGCGCTTTGCGAATATCAATGGCGCCCAACATTTTCATGATCATGTCCTTTTCAACTGCGGACGGAGCAAACGGAGTGTGAACCATAAATGCCAAAGGTTGGGACACCTGGGCAAGAGACGCCACTTGCGCGGCTTCGGCTGGCTGAGCTGCGAATGAATCGATTCCTAAAACGGTTTTGAGGTAATAAACGGCGCTGTTCATTCGGTTCTGGCCTCTCTGTAGAACCTTGAAGTTTACAAAGGTCGAGCTAACCGGTCTACAAAAACCGAGCTTGCTTTACGCGTCAATAGCCTATGAACCGGCAAAAATTTCCTACGAGAAAGACCAAATTTTATTGTTTTAGCGCCAATGAACTCAAGCTCACCGCCAAGCCGCCGATCTGTTTTGTACAAGTCGCAAAAGAGAACGGCTGGAGGCCATATGAGCGCAAAAAAAGAATTGCGAAAAATCGAGTTTGAAAACGAGCTGAAATCGCAGGATGCGAAAATCATTTCTGAAATCGATGTCAATGTGGTTTTAGTGACGGCGCAAACGGCTGAAGACTACCTAGACGATTACAACCACTGCCCGCTTTGTGGCAATGAGTTAACCTACACTCACGTCACGCACTTCGTACGAGCACAAGTGGCTGAAGACGCTCATTGCGATACCTGCCACGTACGCACTAAAAGCAACGTACATGGCTTGCACTAAAGAATAACTATTAATATCGACGAAAATTAATAGGTGTATCTTCTACGACAGATAAACATGATGGAATCTCAGGTGTGCAGCGAGAGTTACACGGCCATTTAGAATTGTCGCCGGATATTATTTTTCAATTCGATAATCGAAAGTAATACACGCTGATGTTTTTTAAGTATGTAGAAGAAGGACTATAAAAAAGCCAAGAAGATGACCATGTCATTTGCTCAGAGACCTGCATGAATGGCAACAAGACTTACTCAGCGTCGATCACACGAAATGAATTGGTTTTGAAAGAATAAATGGTATTGCGAGAAAGAGCCAAAATTAAATGCTCTCGCCAGTATTGCTTTTCAAAAGGTTGCCATCCAGTTTTGATCTTGTCGATTTCAGACTGACTCAGGTAGTGCGTCAATCGGGTGTCATGCAAATCATCCAGTCGATCTACAGGAATACCTTCAACGTACTCAAGCAAAGCCACTCTGCCTGGCAAATCGATTTCGATAATTTGAGGCAAATCCGCCGCCGGGTTTTGCTCGACTCTCTCTTGATAAAAGCGGAGCTGCATTTGGGAGTTGAATACTTTAAATACGTAAAATCCGAGCTGATTTCGAACTAGATAAACCTCACCATCATGCCCCTGCCCCAGCGCCGCTTCAATTTCGATTTCAATGCCGTTAATCCTGACCGTGGAGTGATTTTGAAACTTATAGTCGTTAATCTGGCGCTGAGTAGAATCGTTAACGCGTATCCACTCCTGAACGACGGGATGAATTTCTTCAAATCTTGTAAAAGTTGGTTCATAAGCGCCTGCAGGTTGTGGGGTGCCACTGCGGTTGCTTTGCAACGAATCTACGCATGAATCCTCTACTTTCGCTATGTTGTCTCGCCCGGCTTGAGATGCGGGCAGATTGAGAAAAAGACTAACTAAAGCCACGAATACAAAAGCATTGTTTATTCGCAGAACGCTTTTTAGTAAACACCTGTCAAAAATTTTGATAGTTGAAAGGCCTCTAATCCAACAGAGCCTTAAAAAATATTTCTGGTTCATAGTTATACGTAATATGCAAAAACGCGGCTTACAGAAACGTAGCGCCCAAATTCGAATTTTCGAGACACCATCAATGTTAATTTTTACTACCGAAAAGCCAGTTTACACAGGTACCCACTGGCTTACGCACAATCGCGCTATTCATCAGAAACCGTGTCACCGGATTACTGCTGGCGATAACACTCGCTGTGAGAGGCACGCCATTGATACCGCTCGCGGGGAAGTAATCGTATTACTAAATGTCATGCGATACGGGTGATTTTTTGGGTAAAGAACGGCGTCCCAAGTATTGATGGCAATAGTGTGAGGTTCATCGGCAAAAACCGAACCCAGAGCCCGCGACAATCGACCCGTAAATGCGACCATGTCGGTATTGGCCCAGCCTGAGGCAATCACGTAAGCCTTTATCTGACGAAACTTTTCTTGCACGCGAATCGAATTGATTTGTTCATGAACATACCGATTGGAATTGCTGTACTGCTCAACCGGGAAAGGCAATCGCGACAAACCGGCCACAGAGCCAATTGGTAAAAGATACCCGCGCACAGATTGATTTTCTCTCATAGGTTTTGCCGGCATTTGATTGGCGAAGAATTCATTAAATGTTCTCGCGCCATCGCGTTTTATGGCGAGCATCTTTTCAATTTGCGGCGAAATCGTTCGATCTGAAGTGTCGGGTATGCAACTCACGCGGAGTAAAAGATCGCGCAACAGCCACCGAATGCATGAGTGAAAAGAAGCTTGTCATCAAAGTCATCACAAAAACGTTTTTCATTACTCTTGTTGATTTACGCTCCAAATGCGTGCTCAGCAATAGCGGTTGTAAGAACGAAAGATCCGACCAAATGTTTATCAGATAAATCCTAGACTGGTGACCCCGGAGCTTTCTTCACTTCTTTTGGAGCTTTTTCGCTCATGCCAAGAATCCATGCGACATTAGCAATTCCAACTCCTTACGCCTTTTACTGCAAAAAAAATTATGTTCCGACCTGTTATTGAAGAATCTTAATCTATCAAATTTAGGCATTCGAATTTACATAACGGCCTATTGAAGTGTCGCACGCCAGGAGGCCATTATGACAAAAAGTCCAAAGATTTATTTATTCGCCATTGCTATCGCAGTCCATGCCAGTAGTCTTTCGTGGGCTTACAGCAGAGAAGCTCTACCCCTCAAGACAAGCACATATCAACCGGTAAACCGTGATGCAAAAAATATGTCTCGTGAAGAATTTCAATCTTACTTGACTTGGGCTGAGAAAATATTGCGAGAGGCCAGCCCTACCGAAACCCTTGAACAGTTATCTGAAAAAATCGGCAAAATCCCTGAGGGCATACTTAGGGAGGCTCTTGCTCGAGGATATGTCACTGAACACGACGTAAACAAATTCCAAGACTTGATGGCGGTTATCGAGATTAACCCTCTAACGGTAAAATTTGATTTAGTTGAACAGCTACCTAAAACACAAGTGGCCAGCCACCCCATCGTGTGGATCGCTTTTACGGGCATTTTTGTTTTAGCGGCATTACAAAGACTCGGCATTGTCAGTGGCGGTGAGCAAATGGCTTATTCTTACAATCATGAGATCATAGATAAAACCTATTCACACGTCGTTGAAGGCTGCATGATTGTTGAAGGCCGCCAAACACATCTTCGCTCATACATACCTTTTAAAAAGGTTGTGTACGATGACTCCAGAACAATTCGTGCATCTGAAGACCGTGAGGCTTACTACTCGGATGGATTTGATCCCGATCAATACATTCTTATTGAGAGTGTTGACACTTCTTGCACGGACGCGAATTAAAAATAATGAAAGGAATTCCTATGTTCACCCTAAACTTCAAAAGGTTACCCGTGCTGCTGATAGCTTTAGCTTTAGCTTTAGCTTTAGCTTTACCCATAACAACAACACATGCGGGCGAACCTTCGCCACTCAAAATGTATCGCACTTATTTTGCCGTGGGCAACTACACACAACCTGCGGAACACTTCAAAGTTCACACACGAGATTCGCGTGGTCTTGTTGGTTGGGTGATGGTCTCGAGCAATAGCGCTAGCGAAATTTTACAGCTATCAAAAGATCAAATGCGACTGACGGGCACCATGCCTTTCGCCGAACAGCCAGAAATCCCCGCTGCTCGACCTACACCACGCCGCTTGGCCGCGCTTGAGCAAGCGATTCGACAAAAAATCAAAGAGTACTCCCCCGACAAAAAAGAGATTTATGTTTCTTACCTAGGCCGCGCAAGAAAAGTGTGGTTGCGCGATATAGTCCCGATGATTTCTCAGGCTCTACCCGCAGGGGCCCCAGAAGAAATACGAAACCAACCCGCCGCGGTCAGCGTTCACTCTCAGTTTTTAATGTATGAAAACGGCGATCCGCTCTCATATATAGAACACACTTATCTCGGTGGTGGGCTAGCCGGGTTAGATTTTTCTAGAGAAAATCCGCTTCAGTTTGTGAACTACCAAATGCCCAAGCCACTTGAGGGCCGCTCGCTTATCGACTGGTCAGACTCGCTTTTTTATAATCGCGAAAACTACAACGCGAAAGACAAGAAGATTTTCAAAAATGAATGGAAGAAATTTTCAGACATCGCTCGTCAAACTGTCACTGACATCGAGGCGGGTCGTTATCAAAACCCCATACCTACGCTTTTAGCCAATCAAGGCGAAACATTTCTACTCCTTGACTATGCAGCTTATGGTGAGGTCGATGTTCAATTCTATGGCCGTCGTGAACTAGCGCAACATCAAACTGATATCTCAAAAGTTGTGCGTTTTAATCTCGCGAAGGCTTACACTGAAGGCGGCACATCAGTGAGCGTCAATGTTCCCGAATTAGGCATCAACGGCCAAGCTGTTTTATATCTGTCTCCCAACCCACACGATTCCTCACCCGAGAGTAACCGCATTGAATTTCGCTTTGGAGTCAATCACCTGCCCGATGCTAAGACAGAGATTTTTGCTGGTCTTGAATTACCTGCCCCTCAATCAGAATACGAAAACTTGCGAATTCTACCAATTGCAGCTGAACTATTAGGCGGGTGGGATGACCAAGCCCATCGACCAAGTCGACCACACGGTGAGTTGCCCGGCTATGCGGATTACAAAAAAATTGACATTTACACGGGTCGCTTTCGCATGGGCTATAAAGTGCGCCCGGCGGCTGATTGCACCACTATTTTAAGTGAAGGCGAAGGTCGCAAAAATCGACTCACCTCTTTTAGACGGCTTTTTTCAAATTAAAGAAGTCGATAGTGTAGACGCAGATTTCTTCTTCTTTTGAAGAAAGAAAAGTATCAAGATTAGACTTGATATGCTCAAGCGTGCGATCTTTTAATTTTTGAATGTCTTCGCGTGAAAGACTAAACACACCTGAATAGTGCAAGTCGTGGGTTTTTTCTTTCTCGAGCGACTCAACAGCTTGCGAGCGCCAATTAACATGATGGTTAAAGATAAACGGAGAATGCCGGTCGATAAAAATATGATTTACTCCTGCTGTAAAACCGCTTTTCGTCGTTTGCGCGAGCCCCACTTTTACCAAAAAGTCGAGCGCGACGTTGACGCGCTCGTGTGAAATTTGAAAATGGTGGGCTAAAGCTTCGCGTGTCTGTAAGCTAGGTATAGTGAGCGCGATATGAATGGCGGCGTACTGCCAAGACGAATAGTAAATCGCTCGCTCTTCTTCTGAAAGCCGATTTTTTTCTAAAGCGAGGCGGTCTTTTACATTGAGACGCTTTTCTAAAATCAGATCAATTTGTTCTTGGTAAAAGTGTTTAAGTTCAATCGTGCCCGAGCGATCTTTATTCAATAGTAAAATAAAAAACAATTTCTCGTCTGGTGAATGACGCAAATGTCGACTAAGACGCTCTGCCTGCTCGGCGCTCAAATGCGCTTTGCCGTGCAAGACTTGTGACATGTACGTGGGCTGGCACCCAGCCATGAGC